>JAESSZ010000180.1 GCA_016763875.1 Nannocystaceae bacterium | reverse complement strand
GCAGAAGAGAGCACCGTTTCCCACGACGCTGCGCGCAAGCCATCCGAGCCGTTGTCGGACGAAACGGTGCCGGCTGCCGCGGATCTGGTTGATGACGCCGCGAAGTTGCCGGCGGCAAATAGTGTTGGCGGCGATCCCATGGTGGTCCTGGGACGGGTCAACGATCCCGATCTCCAAACGGCCCCCCCGTTGGTCGAGCGCAAGGCGTCCCTGGCGTTGTTGCGGGGCTCCGCAAACACGCGCCCGCTCATCGACGAAGGACTCAACGCCGTGCTTGACCTCATGCAGGCCTCCGCCGATGAAGCGCCGTGCGGACTGTTCGGTCGCGCATTGGCCACGCTCGAAACCGAGATGAGCGAGGCAACCCACGGCCGTCTCGTTGAGGCGAACGTCGCCGTGCCGAATCGAGCGCCTCCGGAATCAGAGACCGCGTGCGATGGTCACCAGGCCCGGCTCGTCGCCTTGGTCGGGATAGCACCCGAGGCTCCGACCCCGCGCTCCAGCGCCAAGGCCAGCCGCCGCGGTAAGGGGCGGTCTGGAAATCGGTCCAGTCGGCCGCCAGCAGCCGATCCTGCACCAAGCACGAATCCGACGCCGAGTACTAAGCCGTCGGCTGCGGACAAACCCAAGGCAGTCCGCAAACTCGACGAGGACCTGCGCCCGTTTGGAAAAGACGCGGGACCCGGATGAGCACCCGCCGCTCAGAAGGAGAACGCGAACGCCCCGCCGCGACCCGAGGGCACCAACATCGCGTTCGCACGTGCCTTGCTGCGCTTGCTGGCGTTGACGGCGATCACGACGATCAGCGCCAGCGCCGATACGGCACCCACGCCAAAGCCGATGTCGGCCCCGATTGCGCGGCCGCGTGCGCGGTCCAGGTCACTGCTGGCGGAAGTTTGGCACAACCCACCGCTGCATTGGTTCTGCGCGTCCGAGGTTGCCGACCTCGAAGACACGCCCAAGATGATGCCCGTCGCGACTCCGGCGACAACCAACCCCGTCAGAACTCCAGCGAGTGGCGTAAAGACGCGCGGGCCCGCGTCACGATCCGTGCTCGTGCTTCCCGATCCCGCGGGCTCGGTCGAAGACGGCTCCTTGGGCTCATCGACCGTGGTCGCGTCGGACTGGGCCGCGTCGGACTGGGCCGCGTCGGCGTTGGCCTCGGCCTCGGATTTTCTCGCGAGGCGCAACTTGAGGCTGTCGACCTTTTCACCGAGACCTGCGCGCTCCTCCTTGGGGGCCAGCGCCCGGTAGGCTTCGAGGTAACGCAGCGCCTCTTCGAAATTCTCGGCGCGGTCGTACGCGAGCGAGACGTTGTAGAGCAGGTCGATATCCCCGCTCAGTTCGTACGCCTGGATGAACGCCATCGCGGCACCGTCGTAACTGCCTTCCTTGTACAGCCCGCTGCCGTTGTCGTAGAGTTCGCCCGCACGAGCGACGTCCTCGCTCGCGGGATCTTTGACTGGCGCAGCGATGGGGGCCGCGATCGCAGTCGTGACGCTCGCTGCCGTCATCGTGAAGGCGAGCAACGGGGCGACGAAAAAGGAATGTGTCGTGGTGAGCGCGAGGAGGGTCTTGCGTGACATCGGGATCACAACTCCAGGCCCTAATAGTAGCATCCCCGGTGGCCAGCATCGCCTGCCCCCGCTTCATATCGAGGCAAATCGAATGACGAACCGAACTCCCCATGCCTTTCGTTTTGCACCCCTGCTGACCGCTGCCGCAATCGGGTGCTCAGTGGGGTGCTCGCTTTCGTTGCACGAAGTAACGGAGTGCTCGTCAAACGCAGACTGTCGGACGGCGTTTGGCCTCGGGTCGACCTGCGGTACCGATGGTTTTTGCGAGGCGCCGGACATCCCGGAGCGTTGCGGGAAGTCGTTTCCCGAGGACCTGCTGTCGGACCCGGAGAAATACGAGGCCGACATTGTCCTTGGCTCCCTCTTCTCGTTCGAGACGCATCTGGACACCTTGCAGGCGGCGGAGCTCGCCGTGCGCCAGGTCAACCAAAACGGCGGTCTCGACGGACGACGCTATGCGATCCTGCACTGCGACTACGAACCGATGGCCGGGGACGACCTCGATGACATCGCCGCCGTAGAACTGTTGGCTCCGTATCTTGCGGACGCGGTGGGGGTGGCAGCGATCATCGGTCCACGCGGGTCTTCCCGTACGGAGGCGACCTTCAATGCGATCCGGGGATTGGACACAATCGTGATCTCGCCGTCGGCGACCTCGCCAGCGCTTACCGCGTTGGACGGGGCGACCGCCACGGATGACAAGCCAGGTTTCCTATGGCGGACCGCACCGCCTGATTCGCTGCAGAGTCAGGTCATCGCGGCGGAGATGCGCGATCGCGAGGTCACCAAGGCGGCTGTGATCTTTCAGCAGGGTGCCTACGGCGACGCTCTGGCCAACCTGTTTGTGACGCGTTTCACGGCAGATGGTGGCGAGTCGGCGATGCAGTTTCCGTTCGAAGCAGGATCTGACTTCTCGTCGACGGTCGCCATCGTCGCCGACGAGATCGGCAAAGGGAACGTCGAGGAAGTCCTCTTCATTTCCTCAGACATCGAGGATTACGTGACCTTCTTTGTCTCGGCGACGGCGACACCGGACCTCGTGGAGCAGTACACGGTGAACCTCGGGTCGACGACGACCGGGGACGGCGGTCTGTTTTTGGTCGACGCCGCGTTCTCGACGATGTTGCTGGATGCGACGGCAGGTAGTGCTTCCTCGCTATTCCCAAAGGTCCGCGGTAGTCGTCCCGCTCCCGCCGAGGGCGTGCTGTTCAACTCGTTTTCCGCCGCGTACACCTCGACGTTCAACGAGGACTCGACCGGTTCGGCGTTCACACCCCACAGTTACGACGCCGCGTGGCTCGTCATCTACGGGACCGCCTGGGCCAACTTTCAAGAGTCTGAGATCGGTGGTCTTGGGGTGGCCCGTGGACTGCGGAAGGTGTCCAGCGGAGCGCCGATCGATATCTTGCCCGCGAGCTGGAACACGGTCGTGGATAGGTTTCGCACGGGCGCGAGCATCGACGTCGAAGGGGCGTCGGGAATCCTCGACTTCGACCCGACGACCGAAGAAACATCGGCGCCGATCGAGACTTGGCGCATCGTTGCCGATCCGGCCGAAACCAGCGGCTATGGGTTCGAGCGGATCGACATCGTCGAGCCGTAGGCTCGCTGCTAGCGTTTTCCAAACGGGCGCAGGGTGTCGTCGCCAAGCTTGCCGGCAACGTCGTGCGAAGGCTTGGGCTTGCTGGGGGGGTCCGCGGCGGCCACGTCTTCGGGCGGGGGCGTGGTATCCCGGGGTTTAGGCCGCGGCTTGGACTTGTGCTTGCTGGTACGTCCGCCGCGTTTTGGCTCCGCAACGGGGACGGGGCCTTCGCCCGCACCTCCGGCTAGCAGCGCGGGCAAGCCGTCGCAGGCCGTTGGTGCCTCGTCGGGACCTGGGGCCGCTGGCACCGTGACGCCAGTTCGGGCGCGACCAAGCAATGTCTCGTCATGGGCCGCGTTGAGGGCAATTAGCGCGCTGCGGAAGGTCCCACATGGCCGGTCGGCCTGCTTCGCTTGAGCGAGGTCGAAGTACAACTGGAGTGGGATGTTGAGCTGGTCGCCAAGGCCCCCCGCTGAGACGTCTCGGACGGCGGTGTGACGCTCGTGGAACCCCATGCCTCCCGCGCGCAGCGGGTCATTGAGTCGTGCGAGCAGTGCGGGCAGATCGGCGGTGGGCGCGTCGGCGGGGGATGCGGTTGGTGTACCCGGCGCGTCGACCGGCGGCGCTGGCTCCGTCTCGGCCGG
>JAESSZ010000179.1 GCA_016763875.1 Nannocystaceae bacterium | reverse complement strand
CGCCAGCCTACTTGCGCTTCTTCTTGCTGGTTTTTGGCCGCTTCTGGAATTTCTTCGCGTGTCGCACGTTGCGGTTGGCGCGTTGAGAGACCCGGCCATCCTGCTGCATCTTGATCGGGGCTTCGCCGACTTCTTGGACCAGGCTGCCGTCGGCGAGCTGCAGCATCTGCAACATCGCGGCGTACATGAACGGGCTCAGCTCAAGCAAGAGGCGCTTGTCGAGCTGCTGCATCGTGACTTGCTGTTTGACCGGCAGGCGAATGTTGATCGCCTTGGCTTGCTTGGGATAGCCCTCGTTGTCCGGCCGATGCGCATCACCCCCGCCGTTGGGGTAGTGCATGCGGCATGCGATCGGTCGGTGCTCCCAGATCCGGCAGCGTTGCTTGCCTTCGTCGAGAAACGGACACGGGCGCATGTTCTTGGCGAGTGCGATCCGTCCGTTTTGTACCGCTTTGCCGGTCATGCGGATCTTCTCGGGATCTTTGCCCGTGTGGCCCGACTGGATCTCGTTGAACAGCAGCTCGCCCAGCTCGCCCATGTCTTTGGCGACGCTTTGAAAGTCCCGCCAACTACGGGTCGCCCGGTAGATAGCCAACGCCTCGACCTGGTGCACGGGCATCGGGCCCGCGTAACACGCCGCGGTGCCACCCGGCTGACCGGGCTGCTTGGCGTCTTGGTCGACCGACAAGAACTTGCGAACGATGGCAGCGTAGGCGTCGTACGCCGCGTGCATTTCGTCGACCGCGTCGTAGAAGCCGCGAGGGACCCGGCCGTTGGCCTTAATGTCCGCGACCCCGGGCAACGCGGAGATCTTGTCCAACGCGCTTTGAAGCGCAGCGATTTCGGCTTTGGCGGCTTTGCGAGCCGACCGAGGAAGCCGAGTGACGTTGTCGCGGGGCAGTCGAACGCGAGGTCCGAACAATGCGCCGAGCAGTCCGAGCATGGCAATCGCGGTTGTTAGCACACCTGGTCCCGTGGCCGCTTGCCTTGGGTGGATTTTCGCGGTTAGCGTCTCCGCCGCCCCCATGCCGTGGTCCAAGCAAGGTCTCCTGTCGTCCTTCCTAGGGCTTTGCTTGGGAGTTTTCGTCGCGGGGCCTGGTGGCTGCAGCAAGCCGCTCCCCGCCTCGGAGCGGCCGCACGGGGGTGCCACGGGCTCCGGGGGTGCCACCGCCCCGGGGTCGCTTGAGATCCGCTACTCCGATCTCCCGGTGGTGCTGCGCCAGGACGCGCGTGTCGACTTCACGACCACCGGGGGCGGGGCGTACGCCCAGGCGACGTTCGAGGCGCAACTGGAGGTCTCGCTGCGGGGTGGCGGCAAGGGCTCGGCCAAGGACTCGGCCAAGGACCCGGACTCGGTCGAGGTGCGGTGGCAGGTCTTGGGACTCGACGCGGTGAAACTCGACGGCTCATTGGCGGCGAAGGGTGAGGACGTCGCAACGTATGTACAGGCTCACGGGCGTGGCGTGTGGGTGATCGCTCGCTCGGGCGTGCTCGATCATCGTGCAGGTGCGGCCCACCCCGGCAACGCGAAACGCCTGGCCGCACTGCAGCTCGCAGACGCGGCGCTCGCTGACCGTCGTGCGGCGGGGCAGCAGGATGCCGTGCCCGCACCAGGAGCGACGCTGCTGAAGTTGCTGCCCGAGTTGATCTCGCTCCCTCGACTTCCCGCTGGCCCAATCGCCATCGGCGCCACCATCGAAACCACCGAGGCCCACGATACCGTGCTGACCGGGACCGAACTGGTGATCCCTACCGAGACGACGGTGCGCTACACGCTGGTCAGTGTGCAGTCCGGGGCGGGCATTCGCCTGGCGGAGCTCGTCTTTACGTCCGAGGACTGGGGCGAACCCTCGCTTGAGGACGGCGAGGTCGAACTCCGCAATACGACCGAAGGCACCATGCTCTTCGATGTAGATCGCGGGACGCCGGTCACCGTTAGTTTTACGCGCGAAGAGTCGCTGGTCGCCGGTGAGGTCAGCTACGACACTACGAAAATAGTCAGCGCGAGTTACGAGCGTTCTTGACGCTTTTGGCCGCGGGGGGCTCGAGGCGTGACCAGCAGCAGCAGGCTCAGCAGGGCGAGCGCACCGGGGGTGGGTTGTGGTGCTTGGCGTGGATGCAGCGTGCAGGCGCAGCCGTCGTTGCCTGCATCCGTTGCGGCCGAGTCGCCTGTCGTTGCACCGGTTGAGGTCGCGGCGTCGTCACCGGTGCTCGTCGTCTTGTCACCGTCGTCGCTACCACTGCCACCATCGGCCGCGGGCTCGCCCGTGCTTGCCGCGAGCTCGCCGACCTCGATGAAAACGGCCGCGGTCGTCACATTGTCGGCGTGGTCTTCGGCGATGACCCGGACCTCGTAGCTGCCTTCGGGAAGCGTGGCCAATGGCCACAGGGTTTCGCGGTCGAATGCGGTTTGCGCTGCAACCTCGACCCCGTCGCGCAGCAGCATGAAGTGCCAGCCGACGCCGCCGTAATTGTCGGTCACCACGACAGAGACCTCAAGGTCGCTCCCGGGGGCGAGCACCGCACCGTCGGCGGGCGCGAGAAACTCGACCGAGGGCGGTTGGCCGTCGGGCTCGTCGCTCCCAAACGTGTGCATCAGCTCGGCGACCGAGTCCTGCATGCCCGCGCCGCAAAACTGCGCGTGCACGTCTTGGCAATGTACCGATCCCGGCCCCTGGCAGGCTTCCTCGCACAGTGGCGCGCAGCCGTCGGAAAACCCCGACACGAGTGCCGCGAAGTCGTAGCTCATCACCAGGCCTTCACCCAGCACGTGGTCCAGCCCCCACGCGTGTCCGGCCTCTTGGCTTACCGTGGTCGCTTGCTGCACCGTGGGTTCGTCCGACCCAACAAACGCAAACACGATGTGTCGCGGATTGAAGCGCTCGCAGTCGACGTTTGGCGCGGAGCCACGCACGACCGAGGTGACCGCGGTGTCGTCCCACTGCCCGCCGACCACAGCCATCGTGTAGGGCACCCACGGCTGCGGACGCTCGTCCACCACACGCACTCCAACGCCGGCCAGGTGCGCCCGAACCGCTTCGAGGACAGCGGCGCGGTCCATGGCATCGCCGTCGTACGGCGGCAGTTCAGTGCCCTCGAACTTGGCGAGGAACGATCGTCCGAGCGCCGCGTTCTCATCGTCGGGCGAAGGCACCCAGGTGAGTGATGCGCCTTGGAACTGGACGAAGAGCGTATGTCGCCAGGGCAGGGGCTCGGCGTCCGCTAGGACGACGGCAGCCAGCACAAGGGCCGAGACGCTCATTGCGGTCAGCGTACCAGGTGAATGGGTGTGCCACAGGGGTGCCTGTGGGGGGGTGCATATGGCTGGCGGGCGTGGCAGGACTGG
>JAESSZ010000178.1 GCA_016763875.1 Nannocystaceae bacterium | reverse complement strand
GCCGCCCACACGGCCCGCAAACTCCCGTCATCTCCGCGCTCCGATCCGCCCGCCGTCAGGCGCAGCAGCCGATCGAAGCGCCCCGCCAGGGCCCCATCGCGGGCGACTTCAAACTCCGCGCGGGTGGCGCTATCTGCGTCCATCACCAAGAGGGATCGGACCACGGCTCGAAGACAGGCGCAACTCAATGTGGTCGGCCGAGCAATCCCCCCGCCCGCCGCTTTCGGGCATGCTCACCACAGTGGATGAGGTCGCATTTGCGACGACGCAGTATCGGCGCGTCACAGAGCTCGCTTCGGGAGGGATGGGCGTCGTTGAGATCTGCGTACGCCGGTCCGGCACGTTCGAGCGACTGTATGCGGTCAAGCGACTGCACCCCCACCTGCGCGGGGATGAATCCATGCGCGCCATGTTCGTCGACGAGGCCCGGGTCGCCGGCCTTCTGCGGCACGCCAACGTCGTATCCGTGCTCGATGTCGGCGAGGATCAACAGGGACCGTTCCTGGTCATGGACTACATCGAAGGGGTCTCGCTCTCGCGGTTCATTCGCTTGCATGCGCGCGCCTCCGACCTTCCCCCGGTGGCCATTTGTACGCACATCGCCTCCCAGATCGCGCGCGGCCTGCATGCGGCACACGAGTTGGTGGGCAAAGACGGTGAGGCCCTCCACCTCGTGCACCGGGATGTGTCGCCGCAAAACGTGCTCGTCGGCCACGATGGCGTGGTGCGGGTCACCGACTTCGGCGTGGCCAAGGCACTGGGTCGCTCGACCCATACGAGCACGGGCCTGCTCAAAGGGAAGGTCGGCTACATGGCGCCCGAGCACCTGCGCTTCGAGCCGCTGGACAGGCGTACCGATCTGTTCGCGCTGGGCGTCGTGTTCTTCGAGCTACTCACGGCGCGACGACTGTACCCGGGGCGTGATGCCTCCGAGGTTGCGCGCACAATCCTCAACGCGCCTCCGCCCGACTTCGGCGACGCCAGAGCGGACGTGGCACCGGCCTTGGTGGAGCTCGCATTTCGTCTGCTCGCCAAAGATCCCGCCGATCGACCAGGTACCGCGGCGGAAGTCGCAGATCGGCTGGACGAGATCGTCGCAGAGGAAGGTCCGGTCGATCTGGCGGGCTACATCGAGGCGCGGATCGGTCCCGAACTCCGGACAGAGCGGGCTCGCATTCGCGAACTCGCGGCGGCGCCCGAGCAAAGTTCGAGCGAAGGCCCGGACGCGGTGGGCGAGACCGTGATTCTTGCCCAGCCACGCATCTCATCGCGACGGCGCACGGCAACGATCTCCGCGGTCGCCGGGATTGCCCTTGCCGCAGTCGCGGTCGGCATGAGTCTTCGGGGCGAGACTCAAGAGAAAAGCTCGGTGAGCACCGCCGTCGTCCGCCCGCAGGCGCCACCGCAAGCACCGAGCACGGTCACCGTCCAGGTCGACAGCCATCCCCAGGGAGCGACGGTGAAGGTCGGCGGTCATCTTGAGGGGCGCACCCCGCTCTCGGTGGAGCTCCCCGTGGGTGAACAAGAACTCGCGTTCGAACTCTCGCTGCCCGGATACGTCACCACGACCCACCAGGTGGTACCCAGCGCAGACGAGCGGCTCGTCATTGCGTTGAGCCAGCAGCCGCTGGTCGCACCGCCCGTGGCAGCGTCACCCAGGGCCGCGGCGACATCGCCGAAAACCGGCGCCACGCAGAGCAAGCGGGGTAACGGGCGGTCGGGCAAGCGTCGCCCCGCCCCGTCAACCGACAAGCCGGCGGCACCGGACGAAGCGAGCCGCCCCCGCTTTCGCCGCTTCGACTGACGGCGAGACGAGAACGCGACTCACGTCGCTGTAGGAATACGCGCCAACGATGCTGAGTGTGTGTAAGTAGCGCACGCGTGGGCCCAGAAAATTCTGGCGGCGATAACCACGGTCGCAGGTGCCAGCGTCGGTGTCGGCCTCCACAACAGGTAAGATGCCGTGAGACACGCCGTGAAACTATCGATCCCCATCCTGACCACGACGTTGTTGGCGCTGGGCTGCGGCGAGGGACAGCAGCGCGACCCCACCGAAACCAGCCTGACTGGGCCACCGATCACCATCAGTGCCTCGGCCACTGCCACAGACGGCGAGGGCAGCGCTGAAGACGAGGACATCTTGGACGTCGGCAACGGGCTGCCGACGGGAGGTAACCCTGGAGATGACCCTGGCTGCCAGAGCGAGGACATCGAGACGCCCAACGCCACGCTCACCGGGACCGTGTTCGCACCGAACATGGAGATCCCTATCAGCGGCGCACTGGTCTACATCGGTCATGCGCCAGCCGAGCCCGTCCCCGACGCGGTCTACTGCGCCGAGTGCGTCGAGCTACCGTGCGACGCGAACTTTGTGCTCACCGAGGCGGACGGCACATTCGAGTTGCCCGCGGTCGCAGGCGCCGGCCAGCACCTGGTTGTGCAAAAAGGTCAGTTCTTGCGCGACGTCACCATCGACGTTGCCCTGGGTGCGAACGCCGTCGCTGCAAACCAGAGCAATCTGCCCGGGGAGTGGAATCCCGAGGCGGGCATGTGGATTCCACGCATCGCGGTCTACAACGCGGATCCCGACCAAGTCTACAACGTGCTCGCCAAGTTCGGCCTCGGCGAGGTGTCGGCCGGTGGTGTGCTCGTGCCCGGCACCGAGAGGTTCACGCTGATCGACAGCAACGATCAGGGGAACTTCATGGACAACCTTCCGGGGATGCGCGAGTTCCACATCATCTTCGTGCCGTGTGCCGCGACCAAGTTCTGGTTGGGCGCCCCGGCCGTGCCTATCTTGCGGGCGCAGAACATTCGCGACTACGTGGCGGGCGGTGGCAAGTGGTACGCGACCGATCATTCCAACGAGTACATCAAGGAGCCGTTTCCCTCGTTCCAAGACTTCCACGCCTCCGCGATGCCCGACCTTCAGCCGGCCTACGACGTCACCGGCACGGTGAATGACCCGGATCTTCTGGCGTGGCTGCAAGCACTGCCGCCTGCCCTCAAGGACATCGGCGGTGGCAACGCAACCCTCAACGCGCTGCCCTCGGTTGACCTGCGGCTGAACTACTCCGGGATCGAGGCGGTGCACGAAGTCTTGGTCGAGGACGACGACGGCAACGAGGTCAACGTCGGTCCCTACACTTGGGTCTCCGGGCCTTGTACGAGCTGTTCTGATCCTGCCGCGACACGCCCGATGGCGATCACTGGCCAGTGGGGTTGTGGACGCATGATGTACAGCACGTTCGAAACGTCAAGCATGGCGCACCAGGGGCTCAACCCGCAGGAACTCATGCTCCTGTACATGATCCTCGAGATCGGGGTTTGCCACGATACGCCGCCGCCACCCGTGCCACCGGTCGGCTGACGCCGTCAGCAAGAGTGGGCCGCGGGCTCTCGCACCGCCTTGACGGGGGATGGGTCTCGTGACTCCATGCGGGTATGATTTCGCGTGTTTGTGTCGTTTCTCTAGTCTCGATCGCCGCCTGTTTCTCGCCCGACACGGGCGCCGTCGGGACGGATACCGAGGCCGGGACCGGCTCAACCGGACTTTCGGCGACGACGCAAGACCCGACCGCCACGTCGGCAACGATGCCCACGACGGGTGGCGTCACCACCGATCCGACCGCCGACACCACCGACGCCTCCACCTCTGAAACCAACCCAACGGTTGGTCCCGCCGACAGTACTGGCGACGAAGCAAGCACGGGCGAGGATGAGTCAACCGACGGCACCACTGGCACGCCCACCGAGTGCGACAACGGGGTGGCTGAGCCAGGAGAGCTCTGTCTGGGAGAGGTCGAGTTGTTCGAGCCCGTCAACCCAACCGAGAAGATCGCGACGGCCGACATGGACAACAACGGCAACCTCGATCTCATCACTTCGGAAGGCGATGACTCGGAGGCCGCATTTCATTTCGGCACGGGCATGGGTGGATTCGGAGGGACCGCTGGCGATGCGTTCGGCCCCGAGACGACCGACGTCGCGATTGGATTCTTCAACAGTGATGCGTTTCCGGATGTCGTGTTCGGACTCGCCAGCGCCAACAACAACGTTGGTGTCATGCTTGGAGACGGTGCGGGTACGTTCGCGTTGCCACTCGATACCTCCGGAAGCATCGCGGCAGCGACAGCGGTGGCCGTTGGGGACATGAACGGCAATGGCTTCGACGACATCGTGGCCGTGGGTTCCACCGCTCCCAGTGGCGGGCCCGAAGGACGGATAATGACGTTCTTTGCCGCCGGCAGCGGATCGGGTGTTTTCGGCGCCCCGGTTTCAACCGCACACCCAGACGGCGTGTACTACGACGTCGTTCTCGGTGACTTCAACGGCAACAGCGTGCTGGATGCCGCCTTCGTATTCTCCGGCGGGGCTAACACGACGATCCGCGTCTGCAACGGTAACAACACGGGCTCATTTCCCAACGCTGCGTGCGAGACCCTCGACGGAGGCAACTCTCCGCGCGCACTCGCGGTCGGCGACTTCGACGGGGATGGCAACGACGACCTCGCAGTCAGTCAGTCGACGGCCAACGAAATCCTCATCCATCGCGGGTTGGGAAACGGCACCTTTGCTGCGGTCGACGTGATCGTAACGACAGAGACCTCGTGGGGTCTTGCCGCGGGCGACCTCGACAACGATGGCATCGACGACCTCGTCGCCACCCACCCTGCACCCGCGACCGCATCGATCATCTTGGGGAACAGCGACGGGACCTTCGAGATCAACGCGACCCTGTCAATGGATGCCGCCGGCTACGTCCCACAAGATGTGGTTTTGGGCGACTTCAACGAGGACGGCGCGCTCGACGTGGCACTGGGTTGCGGCGGATTTGTCGGCGGTGACCCAGCCATCGGCGTGTTCAACTCCGCCATCTAGGCGTCTTGAGTCCTACAGGTCCGGCCGCCGCATGACGACAGTGCGGTGGATATCGCCGAGTCCCTCGCGGCTCTTGCGGAAGCGACCCTTGTTCTTGACCACGCGCGCGACGCAGCTGCCCAGCGGCGTGCGATCGTGGGGGCGGCGGGCCGAGCAGAATTCGACCCGACCGTCGGGGCCCACCGTGAAGTCCAAACCGACGTTCGTACCATCGATGGCACCGTGCTGGCGTGCACAGGCGTTGAACGCGGAGCGGAGTTTGGCCATCCCACGGTTGATGTCGTCGCCGGTAAGGCGTTGCTTCAGCCCAGGTTTCGACTTTGTTGGGGCCGGCTCGTCGTCTTTCCAGACCGCGGGCGCGTTGTGGATCGGGGCGTGGATCTCAGGGGGCGGAGGTTTCGGTGCGCGGATCTTTGGGTCGCCGAGCGGATCGATGACCCAGATCGCCAACGCGATACCGGCGACCACCGCCAAGACCGCGAATCCGATCATGAGCCCGACGAACAGTCGCTTGTGTCGGCGCTGCGCCTCCACCTCGAACTGCCGTCCCTCGCGTCCGTCGTCCATGCGGGCCGAGGCTACCTCCGAATGATCCGGAGGTTGCAGACATTTTCCTGCTAGGCTCCGCGGTGGCGTGAGTCGTTGGATGGCACGACGAGGGTTGTGGGCGGTCGGCTTGCTGTGGGCGTCCGGTTGCTACCAGTCCAGCTTCCCGGAGGGTCCGGGTTCGGGATGCGAAGGGGCGTCCGCGGCCCTCGCAGATGAGCTGTACGGGATTCCGCAGGGATGCACCGTGATCCTGGACCTGAACGGAGACTTCGGTGTGCAACAGTGGGCCGTCGTCTGCGGTGCCGAGCCGGACACCCCGATCGAAGAGTCCCAGGCCCGGCGCCTGACCGAGTGCTGCGAGGAAGACGGCGTCGCCGTGAACCCACCGCAACCCAAAGACGCATTCGTCTTTTCGCAGATCGACGACGAAGGCAACGGCACGGTCGCAGTCGTCAGTCGTCACACGGCAACCCGGGTCTACGAGGCATCGCTGCAAGCGGGCGAGTCGAGCATCGTCTACCCGCGCCAAGACGCGTGGCGCGAGCCGTCGACGTTGGCCACCGACTGCACGCCCGACGACATCGTCGAAGTGAGTAGTTACGACGAGTCGGGAGACGCGCCGCCGGTTGCGGTCCTTGAGGTTCTCAATCGTACCAAGACCACAGGCGTCGTCGACGCGATGCGAAGCGGCGACGGCGAGTTGCTGTGGACCGTGGTCCTGCGGGCTGGGGCCGGCGAGCCGGGCAGCGGTGGTTGGGTCGCCCTGCTGCAAAGCAGCTCGCTCGGCATCGACTTCTCCGCCGGCTAGGCGACGACGTCTGCGAAGGCCCGTCCGCGAAGGCCCGCCTGGGGCTCAGCGACCTTCGATGTTGTCGATATCGCGGATCGTGCGGCGCTTGATCTTCTTCTTGAGTTCAAGAAACACCGTGCGGTGCCGCTTTCGCTCGCGTTTGCGCTGGAGTTGGTAGACCGGATTGGCGTCGGCCAACGACCGCATCTTGCCCCGCTTCATCTCGTTGCGTTTCGAGACGATTCCTCGGTAGACCTTCGGCGGATCGAACCCTTCTATCTCCGGGAGACTCATGAGGTGGTACCGACCGTCATCGCCACGCACAAAGCTGAAGGCACACGCGGCCTCGGTGCATTTTCGCGGCTCGAAGCTGACCCACAGCACTGGTGCGCCGTTGCGTAGGGTCTCGCCGACGATGATGCCGCGCTTGTTTCGGCTGAGGATTCGGATCAGCCGGCGACCACTGGACTGCCTGCGAACCGTGCGACCGAGTTGGGTCTGCCCCAAACCACGACGGTCGTACGTTACAATCGTCCGATTGCTCACCAACGGATACAGGTCCTTGAGTGCCTCGGCCGCACGCGCCTCGTTGAGCGCGGTGTCCGCCAGAAGGTACCTTGCAGAACACGCCGTGGAGGCCCACGCCAACACGACGAGCACAATGAGCGGACCGACTCGTCGCCAGTGCTCGATAACGCTACCTTGAAAGGGTCTGTCCCCGATGATTCGGCTCGCCATCGCAGCTCCAGACTTGGACGAATACCAGACCCTGGCATTCGATGGGGCCATCGTCGTCGGCCGAGCCGACCATTGCAACCTGGTACTGCAGTCACGAGGCGTTTCAAGCTCGCACTGCCGCCTCACGATGGTCCCGGGCCTCGGGGGTGCGTACATGCTCGAGGATCTTCGCAGCACGTACGGAACGATGGTGAACGGTCACCCCGTCACCAAGCCAGTCGTCGTCTCAGATCGCGATGTCATCGCCGTCGGGGGCCACTGTTTTCTCATCGTGGGTAGCGGCGGGGACACAGCCGCGTACGCGCGGCTCCAAGAGTATCGCGTTGCGCTCAGCGTCAGCGCGACTCCCTCGGCGGCCGCGCCCCCAGTACCGACTCCCCCGGCAGAGGGCAACGTCGCGACGGTGCCCCAGTTTGGCGTCGATGCATCGTGGGCTGAAAAGTACGCGCACTTCGACAAACTCACGCGGGCTTGGCACGAAGCGGGGCGTCCGCAACGCGCATAGCTGCGCGGCGAGGCGATCCGCGTCGCCGAGGCGTGGCTGGCGGCGGGGCTTCGCAAGCGTCCCGCCCCCGAAGCGGTCCACCAGGAGTTTATCGTCCGCAGTCGTCGGGTGCGCTCAAGCCGTTTGACGCGCGCGATCGCTGCGATCGTTGGCAGCAGCCTCGCACTTGGACTCGCCGGATTAGGCCTGCATTACCGCAACGAGTTGCGCGAAGCGCTGTGGGCCGCCCCTCCAAGGACGCTCCCCGAACCGCCCGCTGAAACGGCCACGACGACCGAAGATCCGACGAACCAAACGAACGGCTTCGACGTCGAGACGTTGGCGAGCAACAGCCTGACCGTCACCGACCCCAACGTGCGTCTGATGCTGCAGGCGGGCATTGCGGGTGAGATCATCGGGCAGCGAGCGCCGCTGTCGAGCGGCCCTGGCTGGGACCTTTTCGCGTGGACCCAAGACGCGCTCGCGACGATGAACGAGACCCCCTTCGTCGGTCACACGCAGGCGATCACCGCGGTCGCGATTGGGCCAGCGGGTCGTTGGATGGTCAGCGGTAGCGCCGACAACAGCGCCCGACTGTACGACCTTTCGGGGCCAGCCCCGGTCGTCGCCGCCATTTTCCGGGGCCATTGGGGTCCGGTGTCAGCGATCGCCTTCAGCCCCGACGGCACCATGTTGATCACCGCCAGCGAGGACAATGCGGTGCGACGCTGGGACCTGACGGCGAAGGATCCCGCCGCAACGGCCAGGGTCCTTCGCCGCCATGACAGCGAGGTCTCGCACCTCGCGTGGCACCCAGCGGGTCAGTTCCTGATTAGCGCGGACGTTGGCGGCACATTGGTCTCGTGGGACATGCGCGCGCCCGATCCCCAGGCTACGGCGACTTCACACGTCGCTCACACCGCACCGATTACCGCTCTTCTGTTTTCCGGCGAGCGGCTCTACACCGCCAGCGACGATCGACTCGCCCGCAGGTTCACGCTCTCTCCCGAAGGCAAACTAAAACGTTTGTTGCGCTTTGAAGCCCATCTGGGCGGGGTCGCAAGTCTCGCCGTATCGTCGGACGGCCGCTTCGTCGCGACCGGCGGCACCGACGGTGAGGTCTACCTCTGGGATCAGGACAGCAAGTCCCCCGGACGCTTCGCCGCGGCCCTGTTGGGCCACGATCAATCCGTCAACGCATTGGTTTTCACCCCCGACGTCGGACAACTCGTAACCGCGAGCGACGACGACACCCTGCGGGTGTGGAACGTCAGGGCGAAAGACCCGAGTGTCGGCAGCGTCGTGCTCCCCGGCCATACGGGCGACATCACCTCGGTCCACATCGCGGCCGATGGCACCAAGGTCGTCAGCACCGGGCTCGACAATGCGATCCGCGTTTGGGACATCGCCAAGAGCGACCGCGTCGTTGACCAGTACGCTTTGGTTGGTCACCAGGGCCCCATCACGGCATTCGCAGTCTCGACCGACCGTTTGTGGGCGGTCTCGGGGTCGTCCGACGCCACCGTCCGTGTTTGGGATCTGCTGTCGCGAACCCCCGGCCGCGGAGGCAAGCTGCTGCGGCTCGGCGCCGGTCCCGTCTATGACGCGGCCATGTCTCGCTTGGGCGATCGTGTGGTCGCAGTCGGCGTGGACGGCGGCGTGGCACTTTGGGATCTGCAGCAACCCGCCGTCAGTCCGCGCCCGACGCGGCTGCGCGGGTTGAAGGATCTGGTGAACGCGACCGCGTACGATCCGCAAGGGCGCTACATCGCGACAGGCAGTGACAGCGGCGAGGTCACCCTGTGGCCGATCACAGAAGCCGACCCCAGCGCGCAGCGACGCACGTTGGGCGGCCCGGGCCAGCAACACGAGGGACCCGTGAACGCGCTGGCCTTTACTCCCGGGGGCGAGCGTCTGCTGTCGGTGAGCAGCGACCGCACCGTCATCGCCTGGGCTATCGACAACGAAGCGCCGCCCGAGGTGTGGCGGGGTCATCGCGACGAGATTCATACGCTGGCGATGTCACCCAGCGGAGACTTTGCGTTCTCGGCGGGACTGGACGGCGCGATTCTTCGCTGGCCGCTCGCCGACGGACAACGAGGCACTGCCGCCGAGCTGCGAGGGCACGAGGGCGAAGTGCTCAAGCTGAGGATCTCCAACGACGGAAAACTCCTCGCGTCCGCCAGCGCCGACCGCCGAGCACGCCTGTGGGATGTGGCAACCGGATCCCCGACGTTGGTTTTTCGTGGGCACGACGAGGCGGTTAGCGCGGTCGCCTTTGGTCCGAAGCAAGCGTTGGCCACCGCTGGGCACGACCGAAAAATATTGGTCTGGGACCTCGGCTCGAAATACCCCGACGAATCCCCGCGGGCCCTGCTGGGCCACGAGCAGACGATCAACGACCTTACGTTCGTCGGTGAGACCGACCTGCTGGTCAGCGCGAGCAACGATGCGACGATCCGTGTGTGGCAGCTGTCGACTGGCGCCTCCACGACCTTGGTGGGCAACGACCGCCCTGTCACCCGCGTGATGGTCGGCCCGCGCGGCCGAATGTTGTTGTCCACGGGCTACGATGGAACCGTGCGCATGTGGCCATTGGACGCCGAGGTCCTACAGTGGCTGGTCTGCGATGCCGTAGGCCGCCCGGTCGACGTCACCACGTGGAACACGTTCTTTGGCGGATCGCCTCCACCGCGGGTTTGCGCGCCCAGGTGACGCCTCAACCACGCGAACGCTGACGGCGGCGGCTCGCGGCCACCACCAACAGCATGAGAGCAACCGCCCGCGGGTCGGTCTGCTCGGGCGCCCCCAGCGAGCATCCTTCCTCGCCGCCTCGGCGTCCCCCCCCCTCAACGTCGTCGAACTTCTCATCGTCGCCCTCGACCTTGGCTATCCGAATGGCATCGAACACGATCGTATTGCCGCGGGTACCCGACAGGTCGGTGAGCATCACGCTTTGATCGTGCTCGCCCGAGGCAAACTCGAACACACCCAGCTCGACCCAGCCGCGGGCACGGGACTGGTCGACCCGCAACGTCGACTCCTCCCCGTCGTGAGTGACGCGGTAGCGCGCGCGGTCTTCCTGTGCGTAGCCAGCCTCGACGAACGCCTCGACGCGATAGCGCCCAGCGTTCTCAAAGTTCATGCGCCACATGCCCGCGGTGTGGGCGACGCTCTGCGTCGACTCGGTCCACAGCAGCGCACCGTCGTGTCCCCGTCCGGCTTCGTGGCGAATGTACTGCTCGTCGCCGGTGGTGGAAAAACAGCTGCTGCCCTCGTCGACAATCGTCTCGCCTTGGCCAGCGACAACCCCACACGGCTCACAGTCGGCAGGACATCGATCAGAGTTTTCGTTCCCGGTGCATTGCCCGTCGCCACACTCGGAAGCCTCGCCAACGGGTGGCGTGGCATCGACGCAGTCGCCCTGTGCCTGGACGACCTCGATGTCCTCGCCGTAGTAAAACTCCAGGATGTCCAGCGCGTCGGCGCCGTCCTGCTCGAGACAGCGCGCGCCCCACTGCGACATGCAGCCGCGGTTTTGCCCGTACTCGTTGTCGCTGGGAACGAACACAGAGCCGAGCTTGGTCTGCTCGACCAACGCGTCACTCTTGCCGTTGTTGTAGGTCACCCACTTCTCAGTGGGTGCGCCCCCTGCATCACCGATGCAGGTCTGCCCGTGGAACGTCTTGCTGCCGGCGACATAGAAGGCGTACGTCAGCGTGTCGCCGTACTTGAGGTACATTCCGGACGTCTCGCGAACGGCGCGAAAAACCTCCTCGGGGACCTTGGCCAAAGTTGCCTCGGCCGAGTTGCCGATGCATGAGGCGTGCTGACAACTCTCG
>JAESSZ010000177.1 GCA_016763875.1 Nannocystaceae bacterium | reverse complement strand
CGCTTAGCTCAGCAGACTGCGGCACCGGAGGCTACGCCGGGCGCCACGCTTGTCCCGATTCACGGGGTCAAGCCCGAGGACCTGACGATCGAGTTTCCTTTCTTCGTCAAGCCGTGCAAGGGGACCTTTAGTGTGTTCGCGGGCAAGGTCGACGACTTTCCTGCACTGCTCAAGCATCTCAACTTCAACATCCTCGAACGCCTGGCTATCAACCGTGTCGCAAAGCCGTTCAACGATCTCTTGCGTGCTTTTACGGACCTTGAGCACGACGCGAGTTTCTTCTGCGGTGAAGAACTTCTGGTCGGCGATCAGGTGACGGTGGAAGGCTTCGCGTTCGAAGGCGATGTACAGATCATGGGCATCGTGACAGCGTGATGTTCGAAGGTACCAATACGTTCGAGCGCTTCGAGTACCCGTCGCGGCTGTCGCAGGACGTGCAGCAGCGCATGTCTGAACTCACCGCTGACGTGGTTCGTGGGTTAGGGATCCGACACGGCCAGTTCAACGTCGAGCTGTTTTACGACCGTAAGACCGACAAACTCGGGATCATCGAGATCAACCCGCGGCTTTCCTACCAGTTCGCTGACCTCTACGAGTTCGTCGACGGCAGCAATACCTACGACGTGCTGCTGGACCTCACGCTGGGTCGTGCGCCTCGCTTTCGCAGCCGCGACGGTCAGTTCAGCCACTGCGCAAGCTTCGTCATGCGCACGTTCGAAGGCAAAAAACTCAAGGCGGTTCCGGACCAGGCCCACGTCGACGCGTTCAACGGGCGGTATACGGAGTCGACCGTGAAAATCTACGGCAAGGCCGGAGGGAGCATGAGGGGCGAGATGAAGGCGCTGGGGAGCTATCGCTACTCCATCGTCAACGTCGCGGCGCACAGCTTGCTCGATCTCTTTGCCATCCAACAGGACGCAATTGAGACCCTGCCCTTTGAGTGGGAATGAGGAGCACCGAACATCATGATGATCGATACCGAAGGAATGGACGGGCCTGTGGTCGACTTGGTCACGCGCTTTCGAGCGCCACGCGAGAAGCTTTTTCGGACGTGGACCGACCCTAAGCTGATCTCCAAATGGTTCATGGCAGTCCCGGGCTACCTACCCGCGCTTGTCGAGACAGCGTTGCAGCCGTTGGGTGCCTGGAAAATAACGGTGCGTCCCGGCGACGACGGGGAGCCGTCGGTTATGGAAGGCAACTTCTTCCAGGTCGTGCCCGGGCGCGAGCTGGCCTACTCGTGGCGCGGCAACATCCCCGGCGGCGGGTACTACACGCTTGTCAATGCGCGCTTTGAGGACGGCGACGGCAACGGTTCACGTTTGCGACTGACCCACGGTGTCTTCCGCAGCGGGACGGATCGCAACGCGCATGCCGAGGGGTGGACGCTGTGTCTCCAGGGCCTGGCGCGATTGCTCGGTGAGGAGCCCGACGCACTGTGATGGGGAGCGCCCGGGCTCAGCCTCCTGAGAGCGACTGAGCGCTGCGGCCTTCTTTGAGGAAGGTGAGCTGCGTTTCCGGTGCGGGCTCGCATCCGTGATTGTCGATAAGGATGTTGTCCAGTTCGTCCGCGCGCGTGACGAAGTCCGCGATCCAGTCGCGGTGCTCGTTGTCTTGGCTCGCGAACACATCGGACATGTGCACGGTGAGGTTGAGGCGGATGATGTTGCCCGCGAGGTCGAACGAGAACGGCGCGTGGTCCGGCGATAGCAGGTAGCGGAAGAGGTCGCCCAGCGCGTGCTTGCCCGGTTGAGCCAAGGGGGAGGAGAAACAGACGTGTTCCGAGCAGCAGCACCAAATCTTGATGGGCGCGCTGCCGCTGTAGAACGACCAGTTTTGGTCCCCGTGGCGCGCCAGGACCGGATCGATCTCGGCGCGGGCGAGCGCGCTCTCGACGAAGGAAGCGACCGGGTGTGGCTCGGGGGTCTCGAAGTGCTCCAGCACGCCGAGCTCTTCAAGGTTTGAACCGCAACTGTCGCAGTAGCGCTTTGCGGTCAGGACGAGGTCCTCGCAAGAGGGGCACTCCACGCCAAAGTCCGCGTCTTGCTCGCGGTAGTCGGAAACGAAACGCACGGCGTCCGCGGAGGGAATTCCGAAGCCCACGAGGTCGGCAGCGGTCAGCTTGCACGTTGTGATCCCGACGATCTGATGGGCGGCGTCGAGAATCGGCCCGCCGGAGTTGCCGGGGTTGATCGCGGCGTCGGTCTGCAGGTAGTGCTGGCCGTCGAGAAGTTGATGCGGGTGGGAAACGACACCCTCGGTCAGTGACAGGGGCAGCCCCACCGGGAACCCAATGATGCTGACCGGCTGTTTGGCGCGGACTTTTCCTTCGGCCGATAGCGGCAGAACCTCGAAGTCGAGCGGCGTCGAGAGTTCGACGACGGCGAGGTCGCGTTGCGGGTTGAGGCGACGGACCGTGCCCACGATGCGACGTCGATCGCGAAGCTCAACGGCAACCTTGCCGTAGGGCGCAACGACATGACAGTTCGTGAGCAGGTTGTTCTCGTCGATGAGGAAACCAGATCCAGTTCCGCCCCCCGTGAACACCTGGAATACGCCGAGGGCTTCGATGTCGAATTCACTCATGAGTTCGCCTTTTTCGCGTCGCTGTTGGGCGGTGCGTCGGACTCGGCCTTGTCATTGCCGTCGCTCGCCGCTTTGCCATCGCTCGCCGCTTCGGCGTCGCTGAGTTTGACCGCTGCGATGATCGTCTCGCCGTGTTCGAGCAAGGCCGCTGCTGCATCTCGCCATGGGGTCCCGCTCGCGCGCGCGAGTCCTTCAAGCAGCATGGTCTCGATCTCCGGTGACCACGAAAAACGAGCGAGGAGATAGTTGTACGTGCTGATGAGCCCGAGTGCCGACTCGGCGTAGCGACCGCCGTTGTGCAGTCGCATGACCATGTCGAGGTAGTCACCTGACCCGAGATTGACCGACAGCACCTTGGTCGTCCCATCCGCATGCGGCGAGATCGTGTAGCGCGCGTGGCCGAGGCTGTCGCGCAAGCTCTCGGTCGACACCGCTTGCATTTCCTTGGCGCACTTTGTCAGGGCAGCTTCGCGTGTCGTGGGGTCGCAGTTGCTGTCGTTGAAGGTGTCGGCTGCGGCAGAGATCCGCGACCACCAGTACCCCGTCAGCGGGACCGCATGCTGGATGTGGTGCACCGCGTAGGCCGTTATCTCGTTCAGGAAGAACATCGAGCGGCTGCGTTGGGACACCTTGACGAGTTCGTCCACCTCCAACCAGTGGGTGGTCCAGATGTTCTGTGCGCGCTTGTACTCGTCCTCCGTGAGTGCCTCAATCGGTTCGCGGCCGAGCGGCGTGCACTCAAACTCCGTGACCATCCAGTCGTCGTTGGCGTCGGCCTCGACGGGCATCTCCCGTAGGACCTCGCGGACCTTGTGGGGGTGTAGTCGGGTGATGCGGTCCGTGAACTCGAGAACGATGTCCTCGCCGCGCAAGCGCGGTTGGTATAGTTGGCCCGTAGCGCTGATCCGCGACAGGACAAAGCGCAGCGCGGCCGTCGTTAGGCTTTGAGGTGCGAGTCGAACGAGCGGGACACGCACGTGCAGCGATCCGTCTTCGATACTGACCGAGACGCGCGAGGAGCCCTGCCCAAAACAGAACTCCTCCATCGCCAACTCCGGCGATAGCTCGGGTACGTCGAGGTCCGGGAACAGATGTTCAAACGTTCGCGCG
This sequence comes from Nannocystaceae bacterium, assembly GCA_016763875.1. GTDB lineage: Bacteria > Myxococcota_A > Polyangia > Nannocystales > Nannocystaceae > JAESSZ01. The sequence continues at coordinate 1,783 of JAESSZ010000177.1, read as the reverse complement.
AGCGATTGTGCGTGGTGTCCCTCGCGATAGAGCTTGATAGCCGCGTCCAGTGATTCGAAGTCCGGGTGCGTCGTCCGGGTGGTCCGGCGGACAGGGGGAGGACATGTCAGGGAGCTGATCGCCATGGGGGAAGCAGCCGATCTTCCCCTCCCCAACGCGTCCATGCAAGGGTCCATGGAAGGGTCCAGGCAGAGGTGCTCCGTCAGGGCGCGGGTCCACGCCCGCCAGGTGACGGTCGGCTAGGCGGTGCCCCAGAACGCCCAGCCTGCCGCGTACGACCCGGCAAGCCAAACGCAGCTGCCCACTAGCAGGGCGCCGCCACCATCGCACGCCCCCTCGCCAGGCTCGAAACGATGCGATCACAACCGCGACTAGCTCAAGAGGGACAAACCATCGTGCCCCCGCGGCCGCGTCCCAGTACGACACCGGGCTCCTGAAGCGGAGTTCACTCAGCGGGTACAGGTGTGGGTGTGCATCCGCGCCGTGGGTCAGTAAATCACCCACGAGATGTGCGGCAATGCTGAGCCCAAGGGCGATCCCGCCAGCGTGGTTACGCCACCGCGCCACCGCGAGAACCACGAGAACGAGCCAGATCGAATGTGCGGGGGCGAGCACGGCTTGCCACTGTGGCAGCGGGTAAAGCTGCGCGTAAATCGTCGCCGCGTCCAGCCCCTGCAGGTAGCGGTGGTAGGCAAAGAACAACGCGTTGGGGATGTCGGGAGCGACCGCGCCACCGACGATCCATAGGCCCAGCGAGGACTCTCGGCCACGCTCAAGCAACGCAAGGTTGAGCACCGCGTGAGCAGGCGTGTTCATGGGGCTAGATGTTGCGTAAGAACTTTGCGCAGCCCAGGGGTTCGGCGGACGTCGCCGCCAAGACGCCACCCATCATCGCTCCGATCACGCCCACCGAGGCAACCTCGCTCCCAGCGAAGAACAGATCCTTGATCGGACTTCGGGGACGCAGGTCGGGGTTCGCGAATCGCTCGGGTGTTGGCTCGATCCCGTAGATCGAACCTTGCATCGGCCGGACGAAGTGGTCCGTGGACACGGGCGTCGACAGCTCGCTGTACGCGATTTTGTCCCGCAGTCCAGGTACGTGGCGCAAGAACTGCTCCAACATGTGGTCGTGGAGCTTGCGCTTGAGCGTCTCGTAGTCTTGTCCCCGCTTGTGCCAGCGCTCGTCTTTCCACTGCGCGAAGCTCTCCCAGGGCACGAACGTGACCACCTCACCCGTGTGAAGTTGCTCGGGACCCGGGTCGTGATCTGGGTCTTTGAGCGAAGGAAAACTCGAGTACAGAACGGGCGCATCGGGCAAGTTGTCGGGGTCAGAGATGTCCCACGCCTCTTGCTCGGAACTCCAGACCTCGTAGAACCATTTGTTGGCCGAGCCGCAACTATCTTCGCGGATATCACCGCGGAGTCCCAAGTACAGACACACGTGCGCCGAAGCGGGCGGGAGTTTCTTGACGTTGCTGGCCCAGGCTTGGTTGCGGTGCTTGGCCGGGAGCAGGCGTTGCACGGTCGACACGACACCGGCCGCGCTCACGACACGACCCGCGTGGACGATACGCCCGCCTTTGAGACGAACGCCTGTGGCACGGTTGTCCTCAACTAAGATCTCCTCGACGTCTGCGTTGATCGCAGTCCAGCCGCCAGCGTCGGCTACGGTCCGCAGCAAACAGCGCGCGATCTCTTGTGAGCCTCCCTTTGGGTAGTAGCCGCCATGCATGAAGTGCTTGACCACCAGCGCTTGGATCGCGAACGACGATCGGCTCGGCGG
>JAESSZ010000176.1 GCA_016763875.1 Nannocystaceae bacterium | reverse complement strand
TTCTGGGTCGCGCGCATGATGATGTTCGGGATCCACTTCGGTGGTGATGTCCCGTTTCGCACGGTGTTCCTGCACAGCATGGTGCTGGGCGAAGACGGCACCAAGATGTCCAAGTCCAAGGGCAACGTTGTGGACCCGGTTGCGCTGGTGCGCGAGTACGGTGCCGACGCGCTGCGGTTCTACTTGTGCACGATGGCCGGCCAGGACCAAGGGATCGTGTTCTCCCAGCCGCGGGTTCAGGGCTATCGGAACTTTTGCAACAAGCTTTGGAACGCGGCACGGTTTTCGTTGATGAATGTCTCTGAGTCGCCTGTCGACCTGGATGCGTTTCAGCGTGACGTGGTGGCTGCGGGTCGCTGGGATACGTTGCCGGCCGCCGATCGTTGGATTTTGTCGCGCGCGGGCGAGGTCGTTTGCGAGGTCAACGCTCACTTGGGCGACTTCCGACTCGACTTGGCTGCACACGCCGGCTACCAGTTCGTGTGGCACGAGTTGTGCGACTGGTACTTGGAACTCGCCAAGCCCGCGCTGCGGAGCGAGGACCAAGCCGTTGCCAACGCGACCCGGTGCACGCTGCTGACCGTGCTCGACATCGTGACGCGGACGCTGCATCCGATGCTTCCGTTCATCACTGAGGAAATCTGGCAGAAACTGCCGAAGGTCAGCGGGGCTAAGGACAGCCTCATGCTCGAGACGTACCCCAACGTCGAGGCGTACACGGCGATGCTCGACGATCCGTCGGTCAAGGAAGCACGAGCAGATCTCGCGCTGCTGGCGGACTTTGTCAGTGCAGCCCGTAGCCTCAAGGCGCAGTTCAAGATCTCGCCAGCCAAGCCTGTGCCGCTGCATCTGTGCGCGCCCGACCAACAACGTCTGCAGTCCGCCCAGCGCATCGCGGCGGCTCTCACTCATCTGGGTCGACTGTCGTCGGTGGTCGTCGACACGGTGCCGATCGAGGTCAAAGGCGGCCACGATGTGGTCCAGGGATTTGACGTCGTGCTTCCGTTCGAAGGCGCGGGCATCGACATCGACGTCGAACGGGCCCGATTGGGCAAGGAGCTGGTCAAACGCACCAAGGAACTTGCCAGCCTCGAGAAGAAACTCGGAAGCGCTGGTTTTGTGAACAAGGCACCGCCCGAGGTGGTGGACAAAGAACGTGCGCGCCTGATCGAGTTGGGCGCCACACGTGACAAGCTCGAGCAGACGCTGGCGCGGATGGCCTGACCGGGGCCCCTGCAGGTCCAAGTGCCGTCGGCCCGGTGGTGGCGCTGTCGGTGGGGGTTAACCCGTGCGCTAGGGCGTGACCCACCGCGGCGCAAATGCGGCGCTCGGGCCGTAGCAGCCTCCGTCGTGCGCGGCAGAGAGTGGGGTGGCGTCCGCGCCCATGCCTGGCACCGAGTCGGGGGTGCGCAGCCTGGCCTGGGCTTTGGTGTTGTGTTCGAAGCTAAGCGTCGTGTGGTGTTCGGCGATCGACGGCGTGAGGTGGTCGCATTCCCTTCCGCTGTCGCCACACCCGCGGCTGTCCCCCTCTGGGTAGCGGGCCATCCGGTAGTAGACGGAGACGACCGTGTCGCCATCGTCGCTCGCCGCCGGACACACCAGGATGTCGGTTGCGGCCACCCTGATCCCGGGGCCGTCCACGCATGCCTGCGAGCGCGTCGCGTGGGCTGCCGCCTTCGTCAGTAGCCGCGTGACCTCTTCGGTCAGCGCGAGTTTTGCTTGGCAGTTGCTCGCCATGGGAAACGACGACCAGGCGGTGGGCGGCGGCGAGGGGCTTGCGGAAGAGCCCGCACGCTCGACGGGCGCTGCACCCGCGCGAGCTGACGGACTGTCGCCTGGCGGACTCTCGCTGGCCACAGAAGTCGACCGCTGGGCGGCATGGCTCGTCGCTGTGGGCACGGCTTGCGGGTCGGACCGACTCGCCACGGTCGCAGATCCGCAACTTGCGATCAGGATGCAGCCGAAACTCAGCGGGCGTTTCATGCACAGCAGCATAGCGAGGTTGCGGTGCATCGATGGGCCTGAGGTACGCGCCAGTCGATGTTTCACCGCGCGGTCGATAACCGTCTCGCGAGAGGTCACCGGCGCGCCTGTGGGGCCCGTGGCATCCTCCGGCCGCCATGTCACGCGTCGTCGTTTCGACCATCGGTGCCCCGCTGGCCGTTGCTATCGCATGCAACCCCGGCCCAACTTCAACGCCACCCGAAGGCGGGGACCCGCTCCTCGAATCGAGCGAGTTGTCCGCCCAGGTGCACGCGGTGATGGATGAGAAGGTCGATCCGTGTGTCGACTTCTTCCAGTTCGCGTGTGGTCAATGGCTCGACGAGACCGAGATCCCCGGACACGAGTCTCGCTACGGCCGCTTCAATGCGCTGCGTGAGCACAACGAGGCCGCGCTTCATGCCCTGCTCGACAGTGCGGTGGCCGAGGCGAGCCCCGATCCCGAGACCGCACAGCTGGCGGCGTTCTACGGCGCGTGCATGGACGAGCCTGCGATCGAAGTACTGGGCGCCAAACCGCTTGCGTCGCTCCTCGCCAGCGTGGACGAAGTCTCGGATCCCGCCTCGCTCATGCGGGTGGTGGGACAGCTCCACCGCGAGGGCGTGCCTGTCTTGTTCGATTTTGGTGTGGGCGCCGACTACGATCAGCCCGACATTAATATCGTGCACCTGTCGCAGGGCGGGCTGGGCTTACCCGACCGTGATTACTACCTCCGACCAGGACCGGAGGCCGATGCGCTCCGTAAGGCGTACACCGAACACATCGCCACGATGCTCGCGCTGTCGGGCACCGAAGACGCGCCCGCGGTTGCGACGCAGGTCGTCGCGTTCGAACGGCAGCTGGCGGAGGCATCCACGCCTCGCGAACAACTTCGCGATCCCAACAAGCGCCACAACGAGGTTGATACCGACGGCTTGGCTGGCCTGACGCCCGGTCTACCCTGGCCGGCGTATTTCGAGGCGGTAGGGGCCGCGACGCCGGGCGTGCTCAACGTCAGTCCCGAGTCGTTCATGTCCGCGATGGCCGAGATCACTGTGGGGCCCAGTGCCAAGGCCCAGCGGGCAGAGCGGCTGCAGACGGTCAAGGCGTATCTACGCTGGCAGCTCGTCAACAGCGCGGCGCCTTACCTGTCCGCGGCGTTCGTCGAGGCGGAGTTTCGCTTCTTCGACAAACGGCTGCGCGGGCAGTCCGAGCCCACGCCGCGTTGGCAACGCTGTGTCGAAGTCACCGACCATGCATTGGGGGAGACGCTGGCCCAGGGTTTTGTTGCGCAGCACTTCGCGGGGGACAGCAAGGAGATCGCGTTGTCGATGATCCACGCCATCGAGGAGGCGTTCGCAGCCGGCCTTCCCGGACTGTCGTGGATGAACGACGCGACCAGAACCCGCGCCTTGGAAAAGATGCACGCAGTCGTCAACAAGATCGGTTTTCCGGATCGGTGGCGCGACTACAGCGCCATGCAACTGGGCGGGCAGCACCTGGAGAATATTCGCGCAGCGCGGCGTTTCGAGTTCGACCGTGGGTTCGCCGAGATCGGGCAACCGGTCGACAAGCAGGAGTGGCACATGACGCCGCCGACGGTGAACGCGTACTACAACCCGTCGAACAACGAGATGGTGTTTCCCGCAGGGATCCTACAGCGCCCGTTCTTCGACGCGGACTACCCCATGGCGATGAACTTTGGCGGCATCGGGATGGTGATGGGCCACGAGTTGACCCATGGGTTTGACGACCAGGGGCGCAAGTACGACGGGGCCGGCCGCCTTACCGAGTGGTGGGACGCCTCCTCCGTGGCCAAGTTCGAAGAACGTGCTCAGTGCGTGTCGGAGTTGTACGACACCTACGAGGTGCAGCCGGGCGTGAACCTCAACGGCAAGCTGACGCTCGGGGAAAATATCGCTGACTTCGGTGGGATCAAGGATGCGTTCCGCGCTTGGCGTGCGTACGCCGAGGCCAACGCGGAGGCGGCAAGCCCAGCCGTCGATGCGCTGAACAACGACCAGTTGTTCTTCGTCGCCTTCGGTCAGATCTGGTGTTCAAAAGCGACACCCGAGGCCGAGCGTGTCCTGGCACTGACCGACCCGCACAGTCACGCCCGCTACCGGGTCAACGGCCCGCTCTCGAACCTGCCCGAGTTCTGGGAAACGTTTTCGTGCGAGCCTGGCGAGCCGATGAGGCCCGTCAACACGTGCGAGGTCTGGTAACGACGCCCTGGTAACGACGCCCTGGCGGGCTTCAAAAGCCGAACACGACCTCGACTTCGAGCCCGGGGTCGGCCGCAATGGCCTCCTCGGTGTACAGCACTTCGCGCCAACGTTCCTCCGAGAAGGCGCGCGTTTGGTCCGCGTGAAACGGTGACTCGGGGTCGTTCGACTGCGAGTAGGTCACAAATGCGAACGCGCGAGGTCCGTCGTCGGTGAACTCCATCGTCATGATGAAGCTCGTGCCGTTGTTGATCACGTAGCCTTCGGTGGTCAGGTCGGTCGCGGCGTTGATCACTTCGCCGCGGGTCATGTTGGGGCTCAGCGTCGTCTTGGAGCTACCGTAGTCGTTCTTGTTCGTGACGCCCTCGATCGGGCCCGCGCCGCCGATCGCAATCTTCTCGAACTCGCGCTCTGCGTCGGGGTTATCGAAGTCCAGCCGCGTTAGGTATTTTTTGGTGAACTGCACCTCGCCCAACGGGGCGTCGATAGCGACGCCCGCGAGATCGAGGCGGCGGGTGGCTTGGCCGAGTGCCTCGAGGATCCGGTCGCTCTCACCCTCGGTGGCCGGTGCCAACGTGTTGGGGGTGCCCACCCAATCGTCGGGCGAAAAACCGACCGACATGAGCGAGCCGGCGTCCTGAAAGGAAGTCGCCGGGAAGTCCGCGACCAACTCGCGCCATACCACTGCGCCGACGCTGCCGACGTCCGCGCGTCGATCCCAGCCGGCCAGCACGTCGCAGGAGGCCGCGATATCCACGGTGACCTGCTCGAATTTCATCGGCTCCGCCTCGACCTCGAAGGTCACGGAGTCCACCCCCTGGCACCGCTGGACCACGGCGTCGCGCAGCAGCTCGGCCACCATGCCCCGGTTGGACAGCGCCGCGACTCGAAGCTCATCGAGGTCGAACAGGCCGTCGGGGCCCGACGCGGCGTTGGGTCCGACCTCGGTCAGCGTGACGGCGTTCATGCGTGTTCGCATCGTTGGCACCAAACGCTCGCCGCCGTGCATGGGTGAGAACCCTTCCAGGGGCTCATCGGGATGCGTCGACCAGTAGCTGTCGTTGGCGTTGAAGACGAAGTCCGAACGCTGAAGCTTGGGCATACGTGCGAACGGCACGAGCCCGGGCTCGCGGGCGCCAGTCTCTTCGACCCATTCGTTGCGTGAGTCGGAGCCGTCGAGCACAACCGCCCCGGCCGCGCCGAAGAACAGGGCCGCGATTGGGTTGTACAGCTCCGAGCCCAGCGTGACCGACTCTTGCCACCGTGTCAGTGCATCGGCCGACAGGTTCGGGGTTGGGCACGTGTCGGCATACCAGACCTCGCCTTCGGCGCTGGCTGAGACCGTGTTGACCCACGGGATGCCTTGTACGAGGGCGTGGACGGCCTGGAACTCATCGAGGCTCTTGGCCCGGTTCATGCCGTTGAACTGGCGGATGAGCGAGAAGTTGGTGTCGTTGGCGTCGCGGAAGGCGTAGACCGTGTCGCGGGTCCAAGGCAGACCGTTGGACACGGGCGCGATGATGAGTCCGTAGTGACTGCGATACATCGTGCGGCTGGCTTGCGTGAACTCGCCATCCTCGCCCAGCACGTCCACCGTGTACGCATTGGCCTCCATCTTTCGCGGTTCGCCGTCGACGATGTACGTGGTGGGATCTGTAGGGTCCAACGTGAGGGTGTAGATCGTGAACCGCTTGCCCGCGGAGACCGGGTGCATCCACGCCATCGCGTCGTTGAATCCAATGAGGACACCGACAACGCCCATCAGCGAGGCGCCGTAGACGTTCATCTCACCGGGCACGTTGAGGTGGCTCTCGTACAGCCGGAGCTCTCCTTCCCACGGGAAGTGCGGATTGGCTAACAGCATCCCGCGGTGGTTGAACGAGCGCTGGGCGCCGATGCCCCAACCATTGGAGCCGATGTTGAGATCGGCCAACGTCGAGAGTTCGGGGGTGCGGGTTGGCGGCGCGTAAGCACCTGGCGTGGGGTCCTTGGCGAGAGGCGCGGCCGGCGGATCCGCGGCGAGGATGAAGCCCTCGAGCGCGCGCGCCGAGGCGAGGCCCGCGATCTCAACGTAGTGCGCCATCAGCTCCCGGGAGTCGATCGGGCGCAGCCACGCCTCGCTGCCGCACGGCAACTCGTCACCACGGGTGGTGATGTACTCGTTGTACCCCGCGACGTAGCCGTCGAGCATGCCGCGGATGTCCTCGGGCTGCGCATCGAGGCCGACTTCGGCTTTGCTCATGACCTGACGGTGGAGCATGACGAAGTCGCTATCGATGTTGGCGTTGTCCTCGCCTGCACCGAAGAACTTCGCCCGCTCCGACCGGAGCTTGATGACCTGGTCGGCGAGGATGCAGCCGTTGAGTCGTGCGAAGGCGTAACCCTGCCCGAACGCGCCACTGGCGAGGTCGTCGGCCAGGATGTGCGGGATCCCGTGCTCCGTCCAACGGATGACAGCGCGGTACTCGTAGTTGTCCGGCTCGGCGGGGAAGGGATCCACGCAGCCGCTCAGAGTGGCGGCGGCCGTCGCAAGCATCAGCGG
>JAESSZ010000175.1 GCA_016763875.1 Nannocystaceae bacterium | reverse complement strand
GGCAAAGATTCATGCGTCGGAAAATGCATGGGCGGTGGCCGGGGTGCGATACGCTGCTCGGGTTGGTCAAGCCGCGCAAATGGGTCGTGGTCGTCGGTGCGGCGGTGGGTCTCCTTGGCGGCTACGCGGCCGGCTGCGGGGATGTTGCGGCCTTTGTCTGCCTTGCCGACTCCGACTGCGTCCTGGCCAAGGTGCCCGGGATCTGCACCGACGAGGGACACTGCGTATACCCACAAGCGGACTGCGCTTCTGGCTTTGCGTTGCCCATCGGCTCACCGTCCGACCGCGCGGGGGAGTGCGTGACGGGTTCCACGGCCGGGGGCTCCGGCTCCGGCGACGGCGCGACATCACCGACTGTGACCACCGAGCCGGAGCCTGGGGGTACGACCGTGGGCACCGCCGCTGACGACACCGAGACGTCGTCGACAAACGATGACCTCACAACGGACGCCGACACCAGCGGCGGCTCGACGTCCGGTGGCTCGTCCAGCGATGACGCCAGCGCGCAGTGCACGGACGATATCGGCGACAGTGCGGAGCGGGCGAGCAACCACATGCTGTGTCTTCCGCAGATCTCCTCCGTGATTGATGACAACGACGACGTGGACGTCTTCAGGCTAGGGGGAGGGGAGTGCGCCGAGGGCGTTTACAACGCCAACATCGTCAAGGGTGATGTTCACGTCTGCTTGCTGCTCGACTGCGACGATGGGTTTAGTCCCATGATCGGCTGCCAGGAAGGAACGAACATCGCGACGGTGTTCGGATTGACGGGCTGTTGCAGTTCGGACATGGCGCGGGCCGCGATGTCGTGCGGGGCCAACAGTCCGGGCGTGGATGTCTATCTGGTGGTTGAGCCTGGGAGCAAGGCTGGGCAACCCCCCGACGTCTGCGAGGCGTACACCGTGGACGTCTACGGTTCTGAGGGCTGAGTCTGACTCACGACTCGGGCACCAATACCAACGCTGCGCGCGGTGGCACCGTCACGTCGGGTCCCGTCCACGACGTGCCCGTCAGCTCGTCTCGCCACATACCCTCGGGGATCCCGCTGACCGTGCTGGCCGTGTCGGCGCGATTGATGGCAACGATGAGTGCATCGCCCGGCGCCTCGACACGGTAGGCCATCACGTCGTTGCCGGTAGTCAAGGTGGTTCGCGTGCCGCGGCGCGTGGCCGGGTGGGCCGCACGGATCGCGGTGAGACGTTGGATGTGTTCTCGGAGGGCGAGTTGGCCGGAGTTGTAGTTGTCCCAGACCATGAAGCGCCGGTTGTCAGGGTCGCCAGCGCCAGCGAGCCCGATCTCATCGCCGTAGTAGATGAGCGGCGCCCCCTTGGTGGTCATGAGAATCGTGAAGGCGCTGGCTAAACGCTCGTAAGCGGCCGCACCCCCGGGTTGTGGGGGTTCATTGGACCATGCGCGGTCTTTGCCGTCGGTCCAGGGGTCGCTCCAAAGCGGCGTGTCCTCGGCCAGGTGAATCACGCGCGGGATGTCGTGGTTGCCGATGAACGTGGACATGATCCCCGCGCCATACCGGTTGTCGTTGGCATCCAGAAAACTCGCCAACTCGGCCATGGTCCCTTGGCGCGTCAGCAGCGTCCGGGCCATCTCCATGCGCAGTGGAAAGTCGAACTGGCCGTCGAGCATGTCCGCGTTGACGTAGTACGCGATGGTCTCAGCGTTGCCGGTGAACGTCTCGCCCACCATATAGAAGTGGCGCCCGCTTGCGGGTTCGATCTCCTCGGTGACGCGTGCGCGCAACTCAAGCAACCATGCGTCCTCGATGTGTTTGACCGCGTCGAGGCGGAAACCGTCGACCCCAGTGTCAACGATCCACTGCACGGCGTTGCTCGTCGAGAAGTCCAACGCGGCTTGTTCGCCAAAGTTGAAGTCGGGCAGGTAGTCGGTAAACCAGCAGCGCCGACCTTCCGCGTCATCCCAGCCGCAGCCTTGCCCACACACGCAGTTGCCTCCCGCGCCGTTGTCGTTGGGCCAAAACCAGTCGCCGTGCTCCAGATACGTGGGCGAGGAGACATGCACGTGGTTCATGGCGTAGTCCAGCAGGACCTTGAGGTCGTGATCGTGCGCGGTGTCGACGAGCTGCTGCAGCTCAGCAAGCGTGCCGAAGTGTTCCTCGGGCGCGCTGAGGTCGCTCGGCCAGTACGCGTGGTAGGCGGAGTAGTCGCGGCCATCGGTCCCCAGTCCGCTGTCGCTCGTATTGTCCATCGGTACCGAGATCCACAGCGTGTTGACGCCGAGGTCTTCGAAATACCCTTCTTCGATCTTGTTGGTGACGCCAGCCCAATCGCCACCCTGCCAGTCCGCGGCGCCTTGCACCCCGATTGCGGCGTCGTTGGACGTATCGCCGTTTTCAAAGCGATCGACGAAGACGAAATAGATCACCGCATCGCGCCAGTCGAAGTCCCCGAAGACTTCCGGCACACAATCCCACTGCTCGCAGGTTGTTGCGGATAGCACCGAGTTCTCCCCGCCCGCGCCATCGGGGGTGGTGTCGGCGTTGTCGGGGTCGACCGTTGGCGTCCCGTCGACGACAAACTTGTATTGCACCGCCTCGTCCCACGGCAGGCCAAGCATGACGGACCATGTGCCGCCGTCCAGGCTCATCGGGACGCCGACGGCCCAGCTGTCCTCGTCGCCGAAACTGCCGATGACCTCGACCGCCCCGTAGCCGTCGTCCGCCAAAGTGAATCGATGCGGGCAGCGCTTGTTGCTGTCCTCGCACGCCGCGGGGCCCCCCGTGTCTCCGGTATCGCCCGCAGGGCCCGAGGTTCCACCGGTCGTACTGCCCGCGCCGCCTGGGCCCGCGGACGGATCGAAAGGGCTCTCGGTGGGCGGCTCCAGGCCGGTGAGCGACTCAAGGTCGTCTGTGCCGCAGCCCGCAGCGGTGACGATGCACGCCGCTGCGATGCCGATCAGAGCCAGGATGCATCGAGCAGCCACGATGCCAGCGAGCCTAACGCACTTTCCTTAGCGCGAGCCGTAGTTGTAGGCGCTGGTCTCCTCGTTACGGTCAGTCGCGGGAGGTGGTTCGGGCGAGAGCGCCGAGATCGCGGCATAAAGCTCGTCGTCCATGTCGATCTCGATCGCGGCCAAACAGCCGTCCAGTTGCTCGACTGTGCGGGCGCCAATGAGTGGCGCGGTGACCGACGGGTGCGCCGCGACCCAAGCGATGGCTAGTGCCGCCGCAGGTAGGCCGCGCGCTTCGGCGAGCGCGGTAAACCGCTCCGCGATGTCATAGTTCTGCGCGCCGCCGTAGCGCACGCCATACATCGCGTTGTCCACGAGGCGGCCCGATTGTGGCCGCCGTGCGTGTCCGTATTTTCCCGAGAGCAGTCCGCCGCCAAGCGGGCTGTACGGGATACATCCCAGACCTTCGGCCGCGCACAGCGGAAGAATCTCCACCTCGGCCTGCCGCTTCGCGAGGTTGTACATCGGCTGGGTGACCACGAGCGGCGCCCAGTCGTGGCAGTCCGCGATCCCCAACGCGCGTGCGGTCTGCCACGCTGCGAAGTTACTGACCGCGGGATAGACGATTTTTCCGGCCTGGACGAGTCGCTCGATCTCTCGGAGCGTTTCGTCCAGTGGTGTGACATCGTCCATCCGGTGCAGGTAGTAGATGTCGATCCGGTCGGTCGCCAGCCGCCGAAGGCTGGCTTCGACCGCACGAGTCAAGCGGTGCCTGCTGGAGCCCCGCTCGTTGGGCCCGGCCCCGGTCGGGAAGTAACCTTTGGTGCAAAGCACCACCTCATTCCGGCATTCCCGCACGAGCGAGCCGAGGATCTGCTCGGACTTGCCCCCGGCGTAGACATCGGCGCAGTCAAACAGGTTGATCCCCGCGTCCCGGGCCCGGCGAAAAATCGCCGTCGAGGTCGCCAGGTCCGCATCGCCCCCAAACGCCATAGTGCCGAGGCAGAGCTGCGAGATGGCCAGCCCAGTGCGCCCGAGATACCGATGTTCCATTACGAGGCGAGGGTAGCGTACACTGCGTGCCCGCTGCGGGGGCAGGTTCCGTGACTCGGCATCAGGCAGCGTTCTTCAGAAGACTGGTCTACCTCTACGACCTCGCGGTCAGTGTGGTTGCGTTCTTCGCCGCACTGTCGTTGCGGAGTTGGTTGTTCGACCTGCAGACCGAGGGGACCTTGCTGTTCGACGCGGTCGAGATCCAGCACCTCGACGTCCGCGACTACACGCGCTTGCTGTGGGGCCTGCTGCCCCTGTGGGTGACCGCGTTCTACTTCTCCGAGTCATCGGACTATCGGTTGTCGTACCTGCGCGCGGCTGGCCGCTACGTGCGGGCGATCGGCATCGGCATTGCCTTGTTCGTCGTCGCGATCTTCGTGTTCAAGATCGCGTTCGTTGCGCGTTCATTTGTGATCGTCTTCGCGGTCGTGCAGTTCGTCTCGTTGGTTCTGGGACGGATCGCATTGCTCGAGGGCGTGGCGTTGCTGCGGCGCGGCCACGTCGATGGCCACCGGGTCTTGGTCGTGGGAACGGGTGTCGACGCGGTTGCTTTTGCTCGCACGGTTCGAACCCAAGCGCCCTTCAACAACCACCTGGTCGGCTACATCACCATTCCGGGTGAACCCAGCCTTCCCGAGGCGACACCGATCGTGGGGCGGCTTGAGCGACTGGACGAGGTCCTGGACGGCCAGCCCGTCGATGAGGTGGTGTTTGCGCCGAGAGACCTGCCGCCGGACCTACTCGAGGAACCGCTGCGGCAGTGCGACGAGCGAGGCGTCGAGGTGCTGCTGACGCTGCCGCCCGACGTGCCACGCCACGGCAAGATCGAAGTCGCCAAGGTCACCGGTTACGACCTCCCGATGATCGGCCTGCGACGGACCCCGACGGACGAAGGAAGTTTGGTGCTCAAGCGCCTGCTGGACCTCGCCGCCGGGCTTTTTGGGCTGATGCTCATCGCGCCGATCTTGCTGTTCACGGCGCTGGCGATTCGCCTGGAGTCCAAGGGCCCGGTGCTGTTCAAGCAGGCCCGCGCAGGCCGTCATGGGCGTCGGTTCACGATGTACAAGTTTCGGTCGATGGTGATTGATGCCGAGGCCAAGAAGAAAGAGCTCATGCATCTCAACGAGATGGATGGCCCCGTCTTCAAAATCAAGCACGACCCGCGCATCACCAAGGTCGGTCGGCTCATTCGAAAAACGAGCATTGATGAGCTGCCGCAGCTGTTCAACGTGCTCTTTGGTGACATGAGTTTGGTGGGGCCTCGTCCGCCGCTGCCCTCAGAAGTGCAGCAGTACGAGCCGTGGCAGCGGCGGCGGCTGTCGGTGAAGCCCGGGATCACCGGGCTGTGGCAGGTGTCGGGACGCAACAACATCGACTTTGACGAGTGGATGGAGCTCGACCTCACGTACATCGACACTTGGTCGCTGTGGCTCGACATCAAGATCTTGCTCAAGACCATTCCCGTCGTGCTGTTCCAAAAAGGCTCGAGCTGAGGCCTGCGCGAAAGGCTCGCGGGGCCTAGCTCGCTGGCGGAGTCGCGTTTTCGAACCGCGGCGTCGCTATTGCGCGAGGGAAAAATCCTGTTTGGATCCAGGCATTTCCAATCGTTGGCGGCGTGGGCTGAGGTCCGATGTGTAGGTCTCTGGTTGCACGAGCCCTTACATCAGGCCACACCCAAACAGGGCGATGGTGAGACCTTCTGAGGCAGTTGCGACCTGGCGAGGCCAAAGTGGCGAAGGCGAGGCGATCCAGGCCGAGTGGCTGCGCGCGATTGTGACCGCGGTGCTCGTGCTCAACCTTTTCGATGCCGTGCTTACCGTGCTCTGGGTGCAGTTGGGCATCGCAACCGAGGCCAACCTTCTACTCGCGGGGGTGCTCGAGCGCAGCGCGGTGCTGTTTATGGTGGTGAAGTTGTCGCTCGTCTCGTTGGGCATGGGCTTGCTGTGGAGACAGCGTGCCCGTCCGCTCGCGGTGTTCGGTATCGCGTTGGTCTTTTGCGCGTACGCGACGCTGTTGGTCTATCACCTGCGATTTGTGGCGGTCGCCATCGGCGTCGCCTAGCAGTCTGTCACCTGATCTCGCATTGCTGGCAGGCGTCATCGGCGGCCGTGCATTGCCGTTGGGCGCGGGCGCACGCATCGACGTAGCGGCGCTCATCGGGGTGCTGTTGGGCGAGGCCACAAATGTGAACGGCAAGCTCGCACGTGGTCTCTGAGAGATCGCAAATGCGGCCGCATCGACCGGACTCGTAGTCCCGTGCGGCTCGCACATGGCGCTGCTTGCGAGCTGGCGAGCGAGCCTCGTACGATTCGACCACAGGTTCTGGGGACGGCGAGACCGGGACGGCGTCGTCCATCTCGGCGTTCTCGTTCTCGTCCTCGTTCTCGTCCTCGCTGGCGTCGTAGTCGACCTCTTCTTCCGGCGATGCTTTGCCGGCCGGCGGCGTTGGAGCGAGCGCGGAGGGTACGCTGATGCCTGCGTCACGTAACGCCGCTTCGTTGCGAGTGAGCTCGGCTTCGATGTCTACGGGAGCCGTCGGGTGCGCAACCGTCTTAGCGGCACGGGGCGCGCACGCGGCCGTTGCCAGCAGTCCCGTCGCGAGCAGGGCAGTCCCGAAGTCGGTCCGGTGACGATGGTAGGCACGGCGACCAAGTCCAAGGAGGGCAAACTGCACGCCGCAATAGTTCCCCACCGTGACGCTGCGACGCAAATCGCGAGGGTTTCACCACAGACTTGTCTGTCCGCGATGGACGTCCGGTGTCGCGCAGACGCGAACGAGGTACTCTGTGTCCGTGGCCCGTAGCCCGCTGTCTGCGTACGTGTTCGTCGTCGTGCTCGTTCGGCGAGGGTTTCGATACCTGCTTGTGCAAGCCGGCAAGGGCGACAGCCATGGTCAGTGGTATCTGCCCGCGGGCGCGGTTGAGCCGGGCGAAGATCTGGTGTCGGCGGCAGTACGCAAGACAAAGCAAGCCGCGGGCGTCGATATCGAGGTCACCGGCATCATGGCGATCGACCACATGCCGAGGTTGCCTGGTTGGGAGTTTGCTCGGTGGCGCTTTGTGGTCGAAGCGCGGGTACTTCAGGCAAGTCCATCGCCGCGACAAGAGCCCAACGAAGAGACGCTTGGGGCGGCGTTCTTTGCTCAGGGGGAGATCGGTGAGTTGCGCCTACGGGGTGAAGACGTTGTTCGCCTTATCTCCGAGCATGCGGGCGGAGCCGCCGTCGCGCCGATCTCCGTGTATCGGCCAGGACTGGCGTAGCGGCCGCGGCACGGACCTCTCATCTCGCCGCGGGCGGGGTGTGTGTCCTTGCGACAGGCAGATCTTGGTATAGATCGGTAGCGTGGGTCGTGCGTCTGTAGCCCCCGCCAGGGGTTCGTGCGCCAGCGTTCCTCCCACCACCGGCCCAGTTGACGTCTATGCCTTCGACACCTCGATTCGCGTTCGGCCTTCTCATCGCTGTTGCTTGTGGGACGACTGCCTCACAAAGTTCTGGCCCGGGGGCCCAGGGGCCGCTCGCCGCCGCCTCAGCCGGCGATGCACCCGCGCATGTGTTTACGCCGCGCGCCCATCCGGC
>JAESSZ010000174.1 GCA_016763875.1 Nannocystaceae bacterium | reverse complement strand
TCATCGGTCGGGAGGCGGGCTGCCTCGTCGGCGAACGCTTGCATCGAGGGGGACAACGCAATCTCGCCCGCCTGTCGACCACTGGGATCGTAGGTCTGAGCGAGGTTCTCGGCGATGGACCGGGAGCGTGGTGACTGTGCGGACTTGGTCGCCATGGTGATGCGCTTGGGGCTAGCGGACGCGGCGGTCGTGCGAGGTCTCCAGCAGGCGCTGGGTCAGATCGTCGGTGGGCGTGGCGTCCGGCCGGCGGATGAGCGGTTGGCGGCCGTTTTGCGGGTAGTCCTTACGCAGCGGATGCCCGACAAACTCGTCGTACATGAGGATCCGGCGGAGATCGGGGTGGCCACGAAACGTGATGCCGTACAGGTCCCAGGCCTCTCGCTCGGCCCAGTTCGCGGACATCCACAGGCTGCACGCGGAGTCGATGACCGCGTCGTCCTCGGGGACGGCGACCTTGAGCCGCAGGCGGTGTTTGTGCTGCAGGCTGTACAGGATGTACACGACTTCGAAGCGTGGTTCGGTGCCCAACCAGTCGACGACGGTAAGGTCCGACAGCATCGCAAAGTCGAGGTCAGGGTCGGTCTTGCACAAACCCAGCACCTCAAGGATGTGTGCGCGCTGGACCAGAGCCATCTCGTCGCCCAGGTAGCTCGCGGTTTCGAGGATGGCGTCGCCCGCCTTGCCAGCGAGGATGTCGAGGGCCTTCTTGGACATCAGCTACCGGACCTTTCCGTTCCTTGGCATGCGCTCTTCTTTGGACAAGCCCATGCTCGTGCCGTCTTGATGAATCGGGAGTCGACGGCGGTCCTTCATCGAGATCATCGCGGTGTTGCCGAGTTCGATCTGGGCGTGGCCGCGGTGGTCTTGGATCTTGCGTTGGAGTGCCATCAGGCCGTCGAGGAATTGCTCGGGGCGTGGGGGGCAGCCGGGCACGTAGACGTCGACTGGCACGATCTGGTCGGCGCCCGGTGTCACCGTGTAGTTCTGGTAGAAACCGCCAGTGGACGCGCACACGCCGAAGGCGAGCACCCACTTGGGATCGATCATTTGGTCGTAGACCCGGCGCAGCACCGGGGCCTGTCGCTCCGTGATCGTGCCGACGATCAGCAAGAGGTCGGCCTGGCGTGGCGAGAACCTGGGAAACTCAGCGCCGAACCGCGAAATGTCGTAGCGCGAACCCATGATCGACATGAATTCCATCGCACAGCATGCGGTGGCGAACGGGTAGGTGAAGAGGCTGAACTTCTGCGCCCAGTTCACTGCCGTTTGCAGGGTCGTGGGCACATAGCCGGGGTTGTCGCTCTGCATAGGCCTCAGTCCTGTTCGTATCGGGTTGCCGCTCTACACCCAGTCTAGCGCGCGCTTGCGCCACACGTACGCCAGGGCCACGACAAGAATGCCGAGGAACACGAGCATCTCGATCAGGCCGAACATCGTCGCCTCTCCCGTGCACACGCCCGACACCACTGGGGCGGTGCAAGACAACTCGCGGAACAGCGAGGCCCACGGGTAGAGAAACGCGATTTCGATGTCGAACACCAGGAACAAGATCGCGACCTGGTAGAACTTGACCGAGAACTTCACGCGCGGGGAGCCGATGGGCTCGCTACCGCACTCGAAGGGCTCGTCTTTGATGACCGAGGTGCGCTTGGGCCCGAGCACCATCGTGAGCGCCATCATCACGCCGCCGAAAACGCACGCGAACACGATGAACATCAACGCGGGGATGTAGCTCTCCACCATGGCCGGCTACGTAAGTAGCACGCTGGGTCAGACCGTGAGAAGGGCCTGACGGGCTTTTGGGGCTGGTCGGAGAAGCACGGGTGCGAAGGACGGGCGCGAGGGCTAGGCCGACGCTTACCCGGAGCCTTCGATTGCCAACTCGAAGACTTCGACCTCGTCGCCGTCTTTCGCCATCAGCAACACCGAGATGGCTCGGTCGCCACGGTACGAACGGAACTCACTGTGGATCGCGCGCGCCGCTTCCTCTGCTGGCACACCGCCGTCGAAGGCGCCCATCAGCGGCACGGCGAGGCTGTTAAAGCCTTTGACCCGGCACGTTACGAGGACCGCGGCAGTCGCGCGGAGAACATCCTCGACTTGCACCCTTCCGCCAGGCTCCAGCGTGTTGGGCACGTGGATGAGATTCCGCGCCTTCATGGGCCCCGCGTCGGTCACCAAGGCGGCGCCTACAGCGAGCGGTGCGTGTCGCATGGCCCTCTCCTCGACGTGCGGCCCCGCGAGCTCTTTGAGCTTCGCTGCTGGGTGCCGAGACATCACTCCGGTGGAGTTGGTCGGGCATACGAAAGCGTCAACATCAACCTCTTCCCAGGGGTCGGTGCAGATCCGGATCGTGATGTGTTCGGTGGACTCAACCGCCACCGGCGCCTTGTAGCGACAAAGCGCGCGGGGCGAAAGCCCTCAATTGCTCGCAAGGTGCCCGCGCAGTGCGCGGGTCTTGCGCACAACTAGTTCTGGAAGAAGGCCTCGAGATGCGCCTCGACCTCGTCCTCAGACGTGGCGCGGGCGACCGCAAGTTCGTTTACAAGCAAGCTACGGGCCGTACGGAGCATCTGCCGCTCCCCGTGGGAGAGCTCTTTGTAGGCCTTGAGCACCGATAGATCGCGGTAGACTTCCGCGACTTCAAACAGTGAGCCGGTCCGAATCTTCTCCATGAACGTGCGATGTCTTCGGTTCCAAGTCTGCCGGTCCGACGGGATCTCTTGGTGCCGAAGCAGGGCGTACAACTCGGTGATCTCCTCGTCGCGTGCCACGGCCCGCATGCCGTTTTCTTCGGCTTTGTGCACCGGAACACTGATCTTGAGGCCAGAGCCCAAGACCGACAGGTGGTAAAACGCGATCGACTGCTGCCCGATCGTCTTGGTTTCGACGCCTACGACGTCGGCCACGCCGTGTGCGGGATAGACTGTTTTGTCGCCAGGGTTGAAGTTGGGTTGCATCGCTGTGCCTCCGTCGCTTTGTGGCGCGCGTGGGTCGCGGGCCAATGAATTGCGGGTGAAGCAATGTACGTGCCGGTCATACTCGCACTGTTTCCCGTGTGAATCCGCGGGGGCGGCTGGGCCGCACTGGCTACCGGACCAGCCACCGTGGACAACCGTTGGCAACGACAGTTGCCGCTTGAAAAAGCGACGGACAAGCGCGAGCCGCGGGGACTAAGCGGGCGTCGTGGCGACTTTCGGCCCCCAATAGCCTCGTAACGGACCGTGCTAGCTTCCGCGGCTCATGCGAGCCAACGACAGCCACAGTCCACTCCCGCGACCCCGAACCCGTCGGAGCTCCGCGATCTCGATCCTGGGTCGTGGACTCGCGCTCTCCCTCGCGTTGTCGGCGCCGCTCGCGTGC
>JAESSZ010000173.1 GCA_016763875.1 Nannocystaceae bacterium | reverse complement strand
TCGTGTCAGATCGCATGGGAACGAAACCCGATGGGGTGTAACTACCGTCCACGTGAAACGAAACTCGACGAGGGTGCTTTGGGCCGTGGTCGCATGTGCGATGAGTTGCGCAGACGACAACGCGATGGACGACACCGGGGCGGAGTCGACGGAGAGCGGCACCGACGCGGGCAGCAGTGCGTCCCCACAGAGCGAGGGAGGGGCCACAACGGGGTCTGTGGGGGTTGACTCCGGTTCCACCGCGGCCGGGTCGAGTGCGAGTACCGTTGGCGCCACGTCCTCGGAGGCCTCGTCGTCCGACAGCGCTTCGGACGGGAGCACGACCGGCGCAGGCTCGGCTAGCGCCGTGACCGTGACCCTGGTGGGCGACGGTTTTGGCTCTGTGACCGACGGTACGTCGGTGTGCACCGAATCACCGTGCACCTTCCCGGTCCGCAGCGGCGGCGCAATCTCGCTCACGGCCACCGCTCGCGATGGTCTCAACATCTTCCTCGACTGGTCGGGAGCCTGCAGCGGTGCTGGGACGGACTGCGACCTGATGCCGGACGGCGATGTCGAGCTCGACGCTGGGTTTCAACTGATTGGCAACGTTGCGTTCGTCGCGTCGCAGGCGATCTCGATCGCGGAGATCGACGCAGGGGCCCCGGCCGCGGGAACGTTCTACGACAAGGCGGATCAGTTCTGCACCGACGAGGCAGCCGCGGCTGGCCTGCACGGCACGCAGTTTGTGGCGTGGGTGGCGGGCACGGGTGCGGGCGAGACGCTCGCCGATCGGGTCGGTGCCGCACGGGCGTGGGTGCGTACCGACGGACGGCCGGTCGCCGACGCCTTCTCCTCGATGGTTGATGGCAGTCTGCTCAACCCGATCGTCTACGACGAGCTGGGTGAGCACTTGCCGACCGTTGGCTTCAGTGGTTTGGACCTGGACGCGACGCCGTCGGAGTCCGGAGGGGACTGCGTGGGGTGGTCATCGACGGCGGGCGACGAGTCCGCGAGCGCAGGCGCCGCGGAGAGCACGCGCTTTTGGGCTGGGGGCCTCTCGGTCCCTTGTGACGGTGCCTACAATCTGTACTGCGTCGGCGTCGACGGGACCGAGCCTCTGGCCGACACGCTGACGGCGACTGGCCGCATTGCGTTCATGACCTCCACTGGCTTCGATCTGTCCTCGGGCCGCGCTGCCGCCGACGCGCTGTGCGCCTCGGAGGCCAACGGCGTGTTGGAAGGTAATTTTCTCGCGGCGCTCGCGACGTCCGAGCAGCAGATCGAAGAACGCTTCGATCTCACGGGCGAGATCTGGGTCCGGCCCGACGGTCAGCCGATCGTCGATGACGCGTCGCAGATCGCATCCGGTCAGACGTTCACTTCGATCCATCAGACCGCAGACGGCAGCGACCCGCCGATCTTTCCCCTGGGCCGGTGGACCATCGCTGGTGTCAACTGCCAGGACGCGCCCGAGGCATGCTGCGAGGATTGGTCGACGAGCGGCGGCAACGTTCAGGCATCAGCGCGTTGGGGCACACCCTTCGCCGCGGCAACCACGGGTCAGTGCAGCGCGTCACTGCCCGTCGTATGCCTCCAAGAGTGAACCTGGCAAGAGTGAACTTGGGAAGTTGCGTTAGCCCAGGATTCGCTGGATGTGTGACGTCATCGAAGGCGTCTTGGCAGCCACGCCACAACATGTGAACACAAGCGGTCCAAACGATGACTCCAGTAGCGTGGCATCGACGTCCGCGATCTCGGCTCGCGCGCGACGCTGCTTGCCCATCGCGAACACAGACCCTGCGGCTGCGACTAGCAAGGCGTCTTCCCCCCAGGCCGCGATCGGCAAGCCGTCGGTCGTGCCGACGGCCATGGCTCTCGCACCACGGCGCCGTGCTTCCGCCTCGAGGAAATGTCCCAGGGCTACATGGGGCTGCGCGCTGCGGGTCACACGTCGTTCGGTGCTCATCGACGAGACCGTCGCATGTGAACCGTATGTAGCCAAAAAACTCACCTGCGCGCGCCTTGTCCCGGCAAGGTGCAATCTGTTTGCGGGTGATCAAGCTCTTGCGGATTGATGACACCTAACCGTTTCCTCGCCTCAGCTCCCATCTTGGCCGGCGCGATCGCGGCGTGGTGGAGCCCCACCGCTCTCGCCGCGCACCCCTGCGGGAACACCGAGATCAACATTAGCGGCGCCGACGCCCTCTACAAAGCCATCAATGACAACGGCCCAGGCAAGATCGGACCGCGGCGGCTGGTCGTCAACCAATCGGGGAAGATCCAGTACTTCGGCACGCGGACGTTCGTGCAAGGCACGCCGATGGACATCGACACGGTCAATGTTCGCCTGAAGAAGACGGACGGGAGGGACCGAACCGAGGTCACGATCTGCTCCACCGACGCGAGAGGCGTCAGGCGTGTGCTCAAGACATTCGAAGTCCCCGGCGGCAAGGGGAGCATCGGCCAGGTGTTCGAGCACACGCTC
Organism: Nannocystaceae bacterium; assembly: GCA_016763875.1. Classification (GTDB taxonomy): domain Bacteria; phylum Myxococcota_A; class Polyangia; order Nannocystales; family Nannocystaceae; genus JAESSZ01. The sequence continues at coordinate 1,766 of JAESSZ010000173.1, read as the reverse complement.
ACGGGGATCAAGAATCGCCGCGTCTCCGTACGCCTTGTTGGTAAGCACCTCACCCGCACGATGAGCTACACCCTGGATCTCATTCGCCCAGGCGCAGGCCAGCGGTGGGAGCCCAACCGATCGGCGCCATCCAGCCCGGGGCCCGTGGTGGGCTTCGCCGACATCCACAACCATCATGCATCGCCGCACGCTTTCGGCGGTGGCGTCATCGCCGGAGGCATGAACGCCGGGAAGCGATTCCCGTCGTGCACCGACGACCACTCGCGAAGCAAGAGCGGTCTCGCGGGTTTCGTCGTCAAGGAGCACCCCAAGAACGGCACGGGAGCAAGCGTCACTGAGTTCGTCGAGACGGGGCACGGATACGGGTGCCACGTCACTATGGGCGGCAAGACTCGCTGTTGGGCCGACGCAACCCACAACCAGATGGGGAAGGTCGCGCTCAAGCTAGCGCACGACAATGGCCTTCAGCTGATGGTGACGCATGCCGTCAACAACCAGGCGCTGTGCTTCCTCGCGGCCTCACTCAAGCCCCGCAACACACATTGCGCGGACATGGAGTCGGCTAAGAAGCAGATCTACGAGATGAAACGATTTGCGGACTCCCATGGCTGGTACACGATCGTTCGCGATCCCTGGGAGGCCCGCCGAGCGATCGCGCGGGGTGAGCTGGCGGTCGTGCTGGGCGTCGAGGTCAGCAACATTCTCCCCACTTCCGACGGCAACTACGTCAAGCAGCTGCACGAGCTCTACGACATGGGGGTCCGCAGCCTGTACATGACCCACGAGTCCGATTCACGGTTTTCGGGCGCGGCCTACCACCACTGGCCGGCCATGTTGGCCCACAACGAACTCAAGCAGATCAAGAATCTGCTCACGGGCACCGGGCAAGCCAACATACTGGCCTGGCTCAATCAGCCCATCCAGGACATCGCTGCCGGTGGCCCGGTCCGAAAGCCTCACAATCCCGTGCGGATGACGAACGAGGGCAAGGTTCTTACTCGGGAGATGATGCGCCTCAATATGCTCATCGACATTGACCATCTCTCGCGAGGGGCTATCGATGACATTTACGCTGAAGCGAAGAACAACAGCTACTACCCTCTGTACGCTGGCCACACTCGGATCAAAAACCTACTCGCGGACGGACACACCAGGAACCAAACGATGGAGCTGGTGGTGACGCGCAAGATCCTCAACTACATCACGAACACGGGGGGCATGGTCGGCCTGCGCACGGGGCCCGAGGAAATGAAAACGTACGCGGCGGGCAACGCTGCCAACGACTGCCATGGCTCGGTGAAGTCCTTCGCGCAGTTCTACGAGTGGTACGCCGACCGTGGTTACAGTATCGCCTTTGGCACGGACCTCAACGGCTTCGTCCCATCGTTTGGTCCGCGGTGGGGGGCCAACGCATGCCCCGTAGCCAAGGGCAGCACTCGCACCTCTCAACGCGCCGCCCAAGGAGGTCTGCCAAGGTCTATTGCTGGCACGCCTCCGGGCTGGTCGGTCTACGCGAGCCTCGGAATGGTGGACATCGGCACGCTGCCCTCTGTCGTGCACGACATGAAGCACAACCTGGGAGTCGACACTGCTGCGCTTGAACGGTCTGCAGAGGACTTCCTGGTGATGTGGGAGCGCACCTATAGTACGAGCCGGACCAAGGTCATCAGGCCCAAGTTCGGACCGCTGGGGGACGGCAAGAAGAAGGCCCACAAGAAGAAAGCCAACTAGCCGTCTACTTCTTCTCTACGGCAATGAGGTGGGGT
>JAESSZ010000172.1 GCA_016763875.1 Nannocystaceae bacterium | reverse complement strand
TGCGCAGTTCTCGAAGTCAGGCGCCCGCCGCCCTCGCGGCGTATCTCGTGATGTGTGGCGCGGGAGCGACTGCACTCGCGATCGCAGGTTGCGGGGCGGAAGCCGAAGCCGAAGCCGCTCAGGCAACCACGCCCGAACGCAGGGCCGAGATCCCGAGCGACTACAACCCCAGCAAGAGCCTTGCCCCCATGATCCAGGCCGTCGCTCCATCGGTCGTCGCGGTGTACACACAGAGTCGTACGGGAGGCACCCAGGGTAGTGGCAGCGGCTTCATTTACACCTCGAATGGCCTGGTGGTGACCAACCATCATGTCGTGGACGGTGCCGCAGGCGTGCAGGTGCGCCTCGCGGACGGCCAGCGGTTCGAGGCCCAAGTGCTCGGCAGTGACGAGGCGACCGACCTTGCCGTCCTTCGACTGATCGATGCGTCCGAGTTGCCGGCTGTAACGCTCGGAGACAGTCACGCACTCGCGGTCGGGGACTGGGTGGTGGCGATCGGCAACCCGATGGGTCTGGACCACTCCGCTTCCGTGGGGATTATCTCGGGCAAGGGCCGCGGAAGTCTTGGCCTGTATCGCGACAGCTACCTCGACTTCCTGCAAACCGACGCCGACATCGCCCCAGGCAGCAGTGGTGGACCTCTGTTTGACTTCGAAGGCAGCGTCGTTGGCGTTACGACCGCCGTAGGTGCGGGGTCGCGGCCAGGGTTTGCGATCCCGGTCGACACGGTGCGACGCATCGTTGGCCAGCTTGAGAAAAACGGTCGGGTCGCGCGCGGCTGGCTGGGCGCAGCGAGTGTCGAAGGCGAGGAGGACATCCGTGGCGCCCGACTCGGCAACGTCTACGAAGACACCCCCGCTCACTCGGCGGGCTTGCGGCAAGGCGACTTGATCCTCGCCGTCGACGACGATGCTATCGTGAGCTTCACCGAGCTGCGCTCACGCATCGCCACGACCGAGCCCGGTCACAAGGTCGCGCTGAAGGTTGATCGCGACGGCACGCAGCTGCTGATCGATGTCACGCTGGAGGAGCGACCGCCGCAACCCGCCCTGGGTCGTCTGCGACCGGCCAATCCCTTGGCGGAGGCCCCGCGTCGGGCGCCTCGTGCTGCCGATGCCCCCACCCTGCCATTTGGAATCACGCTCCCTCAACACCATCGAGATCGCGACGAAGCCTCGAGCCGCTCGCGCCTTGGGGTCCAGGCCCGAGCGGACGCCGCAGGCATGGAGGTCGTCGAGGTCGAGCCCAACTCCCTGGCCGCCACGCTAGGCCTGGAGCCCGGGGACCGCATGACCGAGATCAACGGCGAGGCAGTGCCGGACGCCGCCGCCGTGGCGCGCGCCCTCGCTAAAGACGAGCGCAAGGTCACGATCCGCTTTGAACGAGACGGTGCGCCACATCGCGTAACGCTGGAGCGCAGCTAGACGTTTCGCCTTGGAGTGCAAAGGCCCCGACGACGGGGTTTTTCGCTATTCTCGGCGCCCCGTCATGAGCGACGTCAAGCATTCCAAAGTCCTAATCCTTGGCGCCGGCCCTGCCGGCTACACCGCGGCTGTCTATGCGGCCCGTGCGGAGCTTACGCCGATCGTGATCGCCGGTCCCGAGCCTGGCGGCCAGCTCACGACGACCACCGACGTCGAGAACTACCCGGGCTACCCCAAAGGCGTATCCGGGCCTGAGATGATGGATGAGTTCAAGGCCCAGGCGGAACGCTTTGGGGCCACCACCGTCTACGACGTTGCGATCGAGGTCGACGCGTCGAAGCGACCTTTTGTCGTCAAGTGCGATTCGGGGACGTACACCGCCGACACCATCATCGTCGCGACGGGTGCGACCGCGAAGTACCTAGGGATTCCTAGCGAGCAGCGCCTGCGTAACAAAGGCGTGACTGCGTGTGCAACGTGCGACGGCGCGTTCTATCGCAACCAAGACGTCGCGGTGATCGGCGGCGGCGACACGGCCATGGAGGAAGCCCATTTCCTCACGCGCATGTGTCGGTCGGTGCACCTGATCCACCGTCGTGACTCGTTCCGCGCCAGCAAGATCATGCAGCAGCGGACGCTCGACAACGAGAAGATCACGGTCCACTGGAACCGCCAGGTCAAAGAGGTTCTGGGCGAGGACGGCGTCGAAGGCATTGTCCTCCAAGACACCACGGGTGGGCCAGACGAGACGCTCAAGGTCACGGGCATGTTCCTGGCCATTGGGCACGTGCCCAACAGCTCACCGTTCAAAGGCGTGCTGAACCTGGACGACGCGGGGTACATCATCGTCGACAAGCCCGGCAGCAGCTACACGAACGTCGAGGGGATCTTCGTGTGTGGCGACGTCGCGGACAAAGTCTATCGCCAGGCCGTCACCGCCGCAGGCACTGGGTGCATGGCGGCGATCGACGCAGAGCGCTGGCTGGCCGAGCACGCCTAGGGAGAGGGTCCCTAGTCCCGCTAGTCCCGCGAGCGGGTGTTGGCTTCGATGCGTCGCAGCACTTCCATCATCTCCGACGTCTGAGCCGAGCTGTCGCGATATGGACGTTCCATCAACGCGCCAGTCGCCGGCTCAGATGCGCGTCGATTGACGGCGTGCACCTGGTCCAAGATCTTGTGTTGAAGCGCCGTTGCGTCCTTTGCCGCATACATCGAGGCCCCCGACATCGCTTCGCCCGTCATGTCACGCACGATGACCGACTTGAGCCCCATCCACTTCTCCAAGAAGCTGCACGAGATCGCCACGTCACTGACGCGCTCCAACGGAATGCTGCGGGTCCGAAATCCGATAATCCCGTTGGTCACGATCACGCGCGAGTCGGTCACCCAGTAACCGTGCTTGCGCACGTACGCCCTGGTAATCGCCCACACCAGCGGCAAGAACGGAATACCGATGACAGTCACCATGCACACGATCGTCGCGACCACCATGAGGTAGCGGTGCAAGCGAGTGCGCTGCGGGTCGCCTGCGATCAGGATCTTCTCGTCCTTCATCAGGGTCACGCCACTCTGCGTCGCTAAAACGGCGATCTCGTCGGAGGTGATGACGACTGGTTTGTTCTCGTTCATTGGATCTAGCAACCCTGGGTCTCGCAACCCAACTAGCGCCGCGGTTCTTCCCGCTACTCGCGCGACTCGGGCTCGGAGGATTCGGGCTCATCCTCACCGCCGTCCGCGTCCGCATGCACTTCGACGTGCTCACCTATCACCAGACGCTCACCGGAGTCTCGTCGTGCCGCCTTCGGCATGTCGATGTAGTGGAAGATAAACCCGCAGCTCGCACACACCCGGGCCCGGACGGGCGCCGAGTCGGTGAAGCCCCCGGTCGGGCTCGAAAATCGTAGCGTAGAGAACCGGATGGGAATCGGACTGCCATCGTTGCTGCCAGCGAACACCGCGGCGGGCAGCATGGAGCCCCCGCACGCCGGACAGCCCTTCATGGCCCCCGCGCGGCGACGCTCTCGCCCCTTGGCGCGGCTCTTCTTCGCATCGGCCTGCGAATCTGACAGCTCCTTTTGAAGCCTGTCGTTTTCACGCTCAAGCTCCGCCAGTTGCAACTCAAGCGCTTGCCGGTCGTCCCGGTACGACACCGCCATAGAGTACCAGGACTGCCAAGACGCGCAGAGGGCCGTAGACTGTGGCTCGCGATGGACCGACCGCCCCTTGCCAAACGCTACCAGGCACGCCGCTGCACCGCCGAGGCCTGCGGACTTCGTTTTCCAGTCGAGGAAACTTCCGACCTGGGGGCATCGTGCCCACTTTGCGGAGTCCCAACGGAGCGTGTCGATGCGCCATACCAGACATTTCCCGCCAATCGGGGTGAGCCGCGAGCCCTCACTATCGAGGTCCTGCTCGACAACGTACGCAGCCTAACCAACGTGGGTTCGATCTTCCGGACCGCGGACGGTGCGGGCGTCGCTCACATCCACCTCGGCGGCATCACGCCCACGCCCAAGCACCCCAAACTCGCCAAGACCGCGCTGGGTGCCGAGCGCTCAGTGCCGTGGACGCACCATCCCGACCCCTGCAAAGCGGCGTCCGCACTGGCAGCACGTGGCCACCGCCTCTGGGCGCTCGAGGCCAACGCGACCTCGGCGTCTGTGTTCGCGCTCGAAACGCTGCAGGCTGCCAGCGGCCCAGCCGATGCGACGATCGTGCTCGTTGTGGGTCACGAGGTCTCCGGCGTCGACCCCCGAATCCTCGCGCTATGCGAGCGCGTGGTTCATGTGCCGATGCAGGGAGTTAAAGGCTCGCTCAACGTCGGCGTTGCATTCGGCGTGGTCACGTACACGCTGCGCCACCACACTGGGCTGAGCAACCCGTAGGAGTTCGAGTGCTGTCGCGCTTTTCACTGTACGGCTTCCTGAAGAACCAACGGTACTTCGAGCCGTTTCTGTTTCTGGCCATGCGCGAGGTCGGGATGTCGTTCACGGAGATCGGCTTGCTCGTTGGGCTGCGCGAGCTGGTGACCGCGAGCCTTGAGATCCCCTCGGGCGCAATCGCCGATGTCTTGGGTCGCCGCCGAAGCATGGTGGCGGCGTTCACGGTCTTCGTTGCGGCCTACGTCACGCTCGCATTCGCCGAGGGGCTGCACGGGTTCGCGATTGGGATGGCACTCGTCGGTGTCGGGGACGCCTTTCGCACGGGCACGCACAAGGCCATGATCTTCGACTGGCTGAGCCAGCACGGTCGCGAGGATGAGCGGGTCCAAGTCTACGGGTACACGCGCTCGTGGTCGCAGATCGGGTCGGCGGTATCGATCCCCATCGCCGCGGCGACCGTGTATTTTACCGGACGATTTTCGCCCGTGTTCTGGTTGGCCGCGTTGCCCGCGGCGCTCAATGTCGTCAACCTCGCCACGTATCCCGCCGGACTCGATGGTGATCGAAAATCTCGCTCACTGCGGGATGTCGCGCGTCACGTAGTCGACTCTGTGCGTTTCGTAGGCCGCGACGTCCGACTCCGACGCTTGCTGATCGAAGCGGCGGCGTTTGGCGGCACATACAAGGTGCTCAAGGACTACCTGCAGCCGGTCGTCGCAGCGCTCGGCGTCTCGCTTGTCGTGGTCTTGGGCGTCGGTGGCACGCAAGCCACCGCCGTCACCGCTGCCGTCGTCTATGTCGCGTTGCACGTGGTGTCGGCGATAGCGTCGCGAAACGCCCACCGGGTCGTCACCCGATTCGGGAACATCTCGCGGGCGGCGTGGTGGCTGTGGGCGGCCGCGCTGGTCTGTTACTCAGCCCTCGCAGTGACGCTGTGGTTGGGTTGGTCCGCCGCCGCGGTCGCGGGGTTTGTCGCAATAGCGTTGCTTCACAACATCTTTCGCCCCCTGCTCGTTAGCCGTATTGATGAACACGGCGACCGCCAAGCGGGCGCGACCCTGCTTTCGGTCGAGAGCCAGGCGACGTCCACGGCTGCCATCGTGCTCGCGCCAACGATCGGTTGGGCGGTTGACCTCGCGGCAAACCAGACCGACGGGCTGTGGACTGCGGCCGCGTTTGCAGCGGCGATCGCGGCCGCAACGTTGGCCTTCGTCGTCCGCCGCTGACGCGCCCCCCTTAACGAAGTCGGCGGGCGCGCAGACTCCCTCCGCAGAGAAGAGTCCATCGCACCCGCCGACATTCAGCGGAACATTCGGGACGGTTCAGCCGCCCGTGGAGCTGCCGCCGCCGGAGTCGCCGGATCCGCCGGAGCTGCCGGTGCCAGCGCTGATGCCGTTCTCGCAGCTGTCGGTGAAGTCCATGCTGAGCGAACTGATCGTCGCGACCGTCATAGCGCAGTCACACTCGTTGACCGCCGCCGCCGACGCGTCGCACAACGGGTTGGCTTCGCAGCCCGCGGTGAACGCCATCTTCTCAGCGGCGTCGCCCGTGAACATGCAACCGGCCTCAACACCACAGTCGTACAACTGCGAGCAAGCCTGGGGACACGTCTTGTCGACCGGCTGGCAGGAGTTCGTCCCGCCGCTATCCACCATCATCGTGTCCATCCCATCATCGCCTTGCATCGTGTCTTCGGCGGCGGTGTCCGAGTCACCTGTCGCTGGTGCAGTGGTTGCTCCCACGGTGGTGTCGGTGTTGGAATCAGAATCGTCGCCGCAGGCGGTGAGGGCCAAGCAGAGCGACGCAAGCAAGGAAATTGAGTGGAGTTTCATAGGACTCGGAACCACGAACTACCAGGAGGCGGGCAAAACGCAAAGTCCGCGCCGTACAGCGTTCCTAGGGCCATCCACGGGGCCTAGGCCGTCTCGACACTAGTCAAACCCCGCGTTGGACCTGATTTTTTCGGTCAAAGGCGCAGGTGAGGTCTCGGGGTGTCGGAGCCCGTTTTTTGCTTTCTCAAACCGGCGCTGCCAGGTTGGGCGCGTGCGCGCACAAGACGCTGGAGAGGCTTCCGACCAGGACTTAAGCCCCGACGACGCCTCGCCCCCTCGGCAGCAATCCGACGCGCGACGGCCTCCCCTTCTCCGTCGAGCCTTCGACATCGCGTGGCGCAATGCCTACCTAGGGTTGGCCATCGGTGCGGTCCTTGTCGTCACGGAGACCGTTGATTTCTCTCCGCCACCGGAAGTCCGCGTCGGCAACGGCGATGTAGCGTCGCTCGTAGGAGACGCCCCCGCTCAGGAGTTCGCGCACGAACTCAGCAACCCACAGGCCGTACAGATCCGGGCGACCCTGCGCCTGTATCCCAACAACGAGCTTGTCGTCGGCGCTGCCGACCCCGCCACCGACACGCAGGGCAAAGTCCTGTCGCAACCGGTCGTCACTACGATCTTGGGGATGAATGCCACCGTCGAACAGACGATCCGGCTCGAGGGCGGCAAGGTCGAGGTTGACCTTGAGCTACACGCGACGCCCCGCTTGGCGGCCAAGCCACGCGGAAGCAAAGCGCCCGCCCCCATGACGCTTGAGCACCAGATCCACGTTCGTAGTCGTCGCGACGATTGGTGGCGCACACGACCGCTCGCACGGGTCCATGTGGACGCCCGAGGCACACTCACCGGGGTTGAGGACGGCGGCTATCGCATCGTGTTTACGGTCGACGACCATCTATTCTCGCTCGACCTCGAATCGCGACGGTCATTTGGCTCGTTCTCCGACACGAGCCTGGCCAGCGGGCAATGAGCTATCCTCGCCGCCATGCTGCGAGTTCGGCACGGCGCAATGGTCTGCTTGTTCTTTGTCCTCGGTTGTCCGGCGGGTGAGCCTGCGACTGCCCCGGTCAGCAAGACCGCGAGCGACATCCCCAAAACAGCCTCCGAGACCAAGCCAGAGGCGCCCGTAAAGGGCTCCAGCAGTCCTCCTCTTGGTGCGGTACTCGACGGCGCCCCGATTCCGCTCAACGACTTCTTCGGATCCCCACCCGCGGACGCCGAGAAGTTCCTCGGTGAGCCCACGGCCAAAGGCGGCACCAAGAAGACCTGCGTACGGTTTGTGCCCGAAAAAACGTGGTTCAAGTGCACGCACGCTTGGCAGCGCTACGCGGACAAGACCGGTACGGCCAAGGACATCCACGTGACCTACGAGGACGGCAACGTCGCCTCTGTCGCGTTCGAGCATATCCAAGGTGACGGCCCGTTCGACCCCGTCGCTGCGCTCAAGGCGGTGGGCCTGGTCCTGGCCGGCGCGCCCGAACTGACTCAGCCGCAAGACAACGTCAAGCTGTGGTCTTGGTGGAACTCGGCCGCACGACTCGTCATTGGTGGCCGGCAGTATCGTGTCGAGGTTTCACTGGTCGACAACAAGTGGGAGTCCTCCAAGGTGGACATCATCCTCAACGACCCGCTGACCGACGACGAAAAATCTCGCGTGTTCGAGGTCAAGGCTCACAGCGGAACACAAGTCGCGGACGGCTGACCCGGCCGTTCAGTGCGCGTGCACAACGTCGCGCTTGCGCTGCCCTCTCATCCACCACAGGCCCGCGGTGAGTTCGGCCTTCGCTTCGCGTTCGATCACGTCGCCGTGCGCCATGACCACACGGTCAAACGGGAGCGCCAGCACGTCCTCGATGCTTTTTTGAACTGCGGCGCGGTCGGTCGTCAGCCAACGACACAGACGACTCTGCTCGACCCGGCCCAGCGCGCGCGACATCATCGACAGCACCAGCTTGCTCAGTCCCTGGGCCCCGTGGATGTTGAACACGAGGTCCGTCACCACGAGGGTCCGTGACGGCGTGTGCACCAAGACGACCTCCGACAGTTTGTCCGCGCCCAGAACCAGCAGCGTTTTCAGCTGTGGCGTCACGGAACCGGTTCCGAGTTCACCGTCGAACTTGAGGTCAGGCTTCTTTGCCGCCAACCCAGGCGCTCCGAGCAGGGTTGCGTCGGGGTAGCGCTGAACCGCGGCCTGGATGTGCGCGTGGTGCAGCAAGTTTGGCGCGAGGATAAACCGCACCTCGCCCAACGCCGCCAACTCGGAGGCCAGCGCATCGTCGATCGGAACCGGGGCGATGAGCGCCAGCCCCTCGTCCAGGCGAAGCACGGTCATTCTCAGCGGCAGCCTAACCCCCGGTGCCACGCTTACATCCGTGCTCACGCCGTAGACCCCAGATGCGATATCGGTGATGTGAAGTGTCATGGTCGCCTTAAACTAGTAAGGCACGCTTGCCTATTTAGTCAAGCTTAGTTTACTATATGGACGTGACGGACTTCCAAAAGAAGCTGGAAAAGGCCAAGCGGGCCAGCACAGCGCAGCTTCTGTTCAAGTGCGCGAGGATCGTCAACGAGCGGGCCATCGCCGGGGTTGAGCTGCCTTCCGGCGAACGTCCTCGAACGTCTCACATGGCTTTGTTCCCGCACATCGAACTCGAGGGGGGCACGCGGGTGACGGACCTCGCGAACAAGGTGGGGATCACCAAGCAAGCAGTGGGTCAGCTCGTGGACGATCTGCAGCGTTTCGGCGTCGTCGAGCGGGTACCCGACCCTGACGACAGGCGTGCGAAGCGGGTGTGCTTCACCGAGGCGGGGAGAGCCTCAATGCTGCAAGGTCTCAAACATCTGCGGGAGATCGAGCGCGAACTCGGTCGAGCGATCGGAAGAAAAACAATGACAGCGCTCCACGACGCGCTCCTCGTTCTGAACGATCACCTGGATCAGCTCGAGTCTACGGACGAAGCACACTCGGACTGAGTCGCCCCGCTACTCGAATATTTTTCCCGGGTTGAACATCCCGGTGGGATCGAGCGCGCGCCTTATCGTACGCATGACGTCGATCTCAAGCGCATCGCGGCTGTAGTGCAGGTGGTCGCGCTTCAACAGACCAATCCCGTGCTCCGCAGAGATACTGCCAGCGCGGTCGCGGACCAGACCGTACGTGTGTTCGTCGAACGCCTTGCACCGCGCACGAAACGCCTCGGGGTCCGCAGACTCTGGCGTCAGCAGGTTGAGATGCAAGTTGCCGTCGCCGATGTGCCCAAAGACAACGGCCTCGACGTCTGCGAGGTGCTCGTCCTTTTTCGCCGCCCACGCACTGACGAAACTCGGAAGTTGCGCCAGCGGCAGCGTGACGTCCGCCTTATGCGGCCGATGACTGTGCAGTGACTCGCTGATGCCCTCGCGCAGTGCCCATAGGTCCCGGGCCTGCTGCGGCGTTTGGGCGAGTACGGCGTCGGTAATCTCGTCGGCCTCTTGGGCCTCGCCAAGCACTTCCATGAGCGCGTCAACCGTAAGCTCGCGAGGGGCGTCTCCCTTGGCCGGTACCTCGACCTCGATGAGCGCGTGCTGTGGACTTGGTTGCTCGAACGGACCGCGGCCCTCGCTTCCGCGGTGCGCGAGCACATGCGCCAGCCCTCCCGCGTCGAAGCACTCAAACGCCTGCAGCGTCAGACCGCTGCGTTGCACCCTTGTGAACAGGCTGAGCACGCGGGGGAGATCGGCAACTGCACACAGGGCGACCACAGCCCCTGGCGGGGGGGGACACAGGCGCAGCGTCGCTTCGACGACGATCCCCAGCGTGCCCTCGGCACCGACGAACAGCTGCTTGAGATCGTAGCCCGTGTTGTCCTTGAGCAACGGACCGCCCGTATCGAGCACCTCGCCGCTGGCCAACACAACGCGAACCGCCATCACCCAGTTCCGCGTCGGTCCGTAACGGATAACCTTCACACCCCCGGCATTGGTCGCGATAGTGCCTCCGACTTGGGCCGTGCCCTTCGCCGCAAAGTCGACCGGGTAGACCAGGCCAATCTTGTTGGCGGCGTCTTGGACTGCTCCGATCGTCACGCCGGCTTCGCAGCGCAGCGTCATGGAAGCGCCGTCGACCTCGAGCACCGACTTCATGCGCTCAAGCGACACCACAACCTCGCCCGCGATCGCCGTGGCACCCCCAGTGAGACCGGTGCGACCGCCAGACGGAACGATGCAAACGCCGTGTGCGGCACACGCTCGGACGACCGCCTGAACCTCATCGACAGTGCGCGGCAGCACGATGAGCGACGGCTGGACTTGCCAACTACCGCGACAGCGATCCGTGCCGTAGTAGGCAAGGTCGTCCGCCGTCGACAGGACGGCGTCTTGTCCGAGCGCTGCGATGAGTGCCGCCCGAAGGTCGGCGTTGTCGCTCACAGGCTCGGTGGTGCGGGATTCTGCTGCCGAAGCAACTGCCGAACCATACGCACGACGCTCTTCACCACCGGGTGTCCCTTGATGAAGACGGCGCCGACGACATGTTTTTCGTCGCCGGAGACCAACACTGCGTGATCACCGACCAAGACACGGACGCTAGGCTCGTTGGCGATCTGACGAAGCTTGACTGCTTCCATCACGATCGGCTTCCACTTGTCGTCGCCGACCCAAGAGGGCTCGCCGCTCTGCGCCTGTTCCGCGGTCATGTCGAGAACGGCCACGATTCCGTCGTGACGCAAAACGCGCTCGATTCTGTTGGTTGCCATCGCTAGACCTGAAATCTGGGGGGTTCGATGCCGGGCGCCATGCCCGGCGACCACGCAGTTGTACCGGACAGCCCCCTACGCGTCAAACACGCCGCGCTTGTCGCGTCGCGCAATTCTGGCCGCAAACCCATGTTCTGAGCCCAATCGGCAGATTGGCAAACATCGTAGAACAGGCGCGAAAGGCGGGTTTCGGGGGCAGATGGGCGAAATTGGCCTATGGCGTTGAGCAGCCGCTCGGGGCGTATTCGCCCGCGAAAGTCAGGAGGTCTCGCGGCGGGGTCTTCCCGCGGTCCGCGTTTCGCGCGGGCTCGCGGTGGTTGCGCAAGCCCCTGAAAGCACCGGTATGGTCGCGGCCATGGCTCCCCGCCAGCACCGAGCGCGACCAAGGTCGTGGCCGCGCTACGCCGCCTTGCTGGCCGCGCTACTGCTCGGCTGCTCGGGCGATGACGAACCCAGCGCACCCAAGTCCGCCATCGCTGCCCCCGCTGTCCCGTCGGTCGTCGTCCATCACGTTGACGATGACGGCACGCGGGTCCGAGTTCATCACGCCGATGCGCTCATCGGACTCGACCTCTCGGAAACGCGGTCGTTGGACTTGGCATTGTCCGAGACGGATCGCGTCGGCCAGCTGGCGAACGCAGGGGCAGCGACGGTCTGCAATGGCCTCGACCTGCTTTCGTTGGCCCTACGCGCGCCGAAGATCGAGACGTTGCGGATCTCGGGGTGCCCCGCCGCCGTACACGCGGGCCTCGGTGCATTTGCAGGCAGCCTCAAGCGTCTGGCGTTGGTCGACCTCGCTTTCGACGGGGTCACGGTCGGCGCCGTCGCACAACTGAAAATCCTCGAATCGCTGACACTTGACCGTGTCACCGCGGGCACGGATCCACTGCGTCCGCTGCGAACGCTGCCCTTGCGCGAGATTGTCCTGCGCGGTCTGAGCAAGGACAGCGAGCTATCGCGCATGCTCGACCTGTGGCCGAAGTCGCTGTCACGCGTCATCCTCGAGGGTTCGTGGGCGGGGCACGATGCCATGCTGACCCTGGCCAAAGCCGATGCACTCGAGGAACTCGAACTTCGGGGCACCCGCATCGGTAACTTCTCGCTCAACCAGATCAAGCCGTTGGACAAGCTTCGCAGCGTCGTGCTCGACGGCTCGACATTCAACGACAAGAGCCCGCAGTACTTCAAGAACCTGCCGATGACGCGGTTCGTCTGCAACTGCTCGCGCTTTGGCGACGTTGGACTTCGGTCGTTGCGGCACTCCGAAGGTTTGGTCCACGTGGAGCTGCGAGAAACCTCGGTGACCGGTACCGGGCTCGGAGCACTGGCCAAGTTGGACGCGCTGCAGTCGCTGGTGCTGCTGCAACGCGACATTGGATCCGAGGGGTTCGCGGCGTTGACCAACAACGCTGCTCTGCAGGTACTCGAACTCTCGGGCCCCCTGGACGACTTGGAGTTGACCGGGTTGTGGGCGCTGGTGAACTTGCGTCGACTCCGCCTGCAACATCCGGATCTGGGCGACGCGGCGACCGCGGAGATCGGGCTGCTGGTGCGACTGGAGCACCTCGATCTGGGGAACACCAAGATCACGGATGAAGGCTTGGAGAACCTAGGCAAGCTCGTGGCGCTTCGCGAGCTGCGGCTGGGGCACACCCGAGTGACCAAACGCGGGCTCCAACACTTAGCCGCGCTGACCCAGTTGCAGACGCTGCATCTTGATCACACCGATGTCGTCGACGAAGGCGTGGCGGCGCTGGCGGGTCTGCCCGCGCTTCGCGAACTGCGTCTGGACCACACGTTGGTGACCGATGCCGTGATGGACACGATTGTCACCTTCAAGAATCTGGAGCGCCTGAGCCTGGCCAATACCGTGGTGAAACGACCGGCGATCGCGAAACTCGAGGTACTGCCGCGGCTCGAAGCGATCGACATCGAGGGCATTCGGGACTGACCATCGCGGTCGTGTCGACTCAGCGTGTCAGCACGTCCACGGAGTCAATCGCGTCGAACGGAAGCAGCCTGTCGACGACATCGAGGCCTTCGACGACCCGTCCGATAATCGGATAGCGCGCGTCGAGATGATGCGGCGCGCCGTGACTGATGAAAATCTGCGAGCCCCCGGTGTCTTTGCCGGCCAGCGCAATACCAACCGTGCCGCGTTCGTAGCGAAGGTTCGACCACTCGCACGGCAGCACGTGACCAGGTCCGCCGTAACCGTCACCCCGCGGGTCTCCCCCTTGCACGACGAACGCGGGAACAACCCGATGAAACGTCAGACCGTCGAAATAGCCGGTCTCGGCCAGTGCAGCGAGGTTAGCCTGGGCGATAGGCGCGGGCGCCCCCGCGAAGTCGATCGTGATCTCACCCGCCGCGGTATGCATTCGCAGGCCGGTAACGCCCGCTGCCCCATCGAGAGCCGCGTGCACCGCGGGAGAAAATCCCTGCGGAAAACTCTTGGGAACGGCAGCGTCGAACGCCGCGACTTGCTCTGGCCAACTGGACAGCGCGAGCCGGGCGGCGTCGCGAATGGCTTGGTTGTCGTCCTTGCCTAACGCGATGAAGTCGTCGAGCCACGGCACCACCTGCGGCGCGTCCGTGTCACCCTTGTCGTCACCCTTGTCGGGTTTGGCGCTGCGGCCGAGACTGCCCAAAGCCGCGATCGCCTCCACGCGCGCCTCGACGGCAGTGTCGGTCTTCAACCGCATGATCGCCGTCCGCAGTACTGCGACCGCCTCACCGTCGCGTTT
>JAESSZ010000171.1 GCA_016763875.1 Nannocystaceae bacterium | reverse complement strand
TTATCGAAGTCGGCATGGGGGCGCCGCTGAAATGCCACTACAAGCCGCAACACCACGCGGCCAGTTTGAGAGCCGTCTGATGAACAACCTTGCAGTTTCGAATTCCCATCCCGCGTTGGCCGAGCTCTGCGCGCAGCACGATCTGCTGCTGCCCGACGCCGAGGGGATCACCCGCGTTCCGTTTCTGATCAAAGGCGAGCTCCGGGTTCCAGATCGCGTGAGCATCGCTGAGATCCGCAAGGCGTTTGCGGCGCGGGACGATGGTGCCGGCCCCTCGGATACCCCCGCGACGCAGGTTCGCATCGGAAGCGTGCAGGTCCTGCGAGAACACGAAATCTGCCGCGCAAGTCTGACGCGGACCGGTCGGTGGCTGTACACGGCGATGCCCACGTTTGAGGCGAGCGAGCTGCTCGAGGGGGACCTGGACGCCCTCAACGACGACTTGTACGAGATGCCCGTGCGCTCGCTGCTGGACTTCGTCGGCACACTTCGGGGAGCCCTGTGGGACAGCGACGAATTTATCGACCAGGTCCGGCAGGCAACGTTGGCCACCACGACGCACCCCGACTGGTGGCACGACACGGGGTTCGCGGCGATCGTCGCAATGTTGGATCCGGATCAAGTCGACGCCGCCATCAATCGCGAACTCGGTGTGCAGGGCCATTCGGGTGCCGACTTGCTCGACGGTTGGTGCTCGGTGCCCAACGCGGAGACCTCCCCCACCCCCGTCAACCTCCTGGCTGAAGAGCTATTCGACGAGTCCGAGTTCGAGATGCCACAGCGCGCCCCGCAGATCCGCGCCATGCCGACACGACAGCTGCACATCACGGCTGGCAATGCACCGCAGATCCCATTCCTGTCCGCCCTGCGCGCGATCAGCAGCAAGTCGGCCGCCGTCATCAAGTCGCCGTTTGGTGCGACGACCCCGGGCGCCCTGTTGACGTTGGCGATGGCTGCGGCCGCGCCCGATCACCCAATCACCCGACACATGTCGATCGTCTATTGGCCCGGAGGCGACACTCGGGTGGAGCAACGACTGTTCGCCCCCAATGCGTTCGATCGCATTGTCGTGTGGGGCGCTCCCGAGGCGGTGGGCTCCGTCAAACAACGGGCGGTGTTCACCAAGGTGCTCGCCTTCAATCCGCGGTACTCGGTGAGTTTCGTGGGGCCCGAGGCGTTCCAGACGGACCTCACCCCGATCGCTATTCGGGCGGTCGCGGACTGCCTCGTCGCCAATCAAAAGGCGTGCATCGCCTCCCAGGTTGTGTACGTCCAGGGAGACGACGCTCAGATCGCGGCGTTTGCCCAAGCCGCGGCGAACGTACTCGCCAAGTTCGACGCGGCGGCGCCCAACCCAATGGAGCCGCGGCAGATCGGCGCCATAAAGCGCTTGCAACGGAGCAAGTTCCTGGACGCAAAGTGGTGGATCAACGAGCGTGACGGGGACTTTTGTTCTGGGGTTGTGGTTGCGCCACGGGCGTTCGACATCGCGTCCCACCCCATGTGCCGACTCATCGTCATCCGGCAGGTCGCCAGCGCTTCGGAGTGTGCGGCGCTGATGCACCCGGGCGTGTCCACGGTGAGCGTGTACCCCAACCCAAGCGCCCCCGCGGGCTTCCGCAACGCGCTGGCCGCTCGGGGCGTCAGCAACATCGTCCCGCTGGGCCATAGCGGGACCGCGTTTGCGGGGCAACCGCACGACGGAATGCTCGTGCTGAGCGAGCTGGTCGACTGGAAAAACAGCTGACCTCGCGCCGTGCGGTAAAGTCACCCTGACCGCGGCCGAGACCGCGGCTTGGACTCGATGATGTGGTCGGCAAAGTGGTCGGCCAGGGCCGCAATGGTGAGTGCGGGGTTGGGACCGACGGGTCCGGGCATGACTGAACCGTCGGCCACGAACAGACCGGGAAACCCGAAGACCTCGCCCCGAGAGTCAACGACGCCCTCGCTCGGGTTGTGTCCCATCCCACAGCCACCGAGCGGGTGCACCGTGATCGGACGCCCGTGCGCCGACAAAGGGTTCTCCATGAACGTGCCACCCAACGCGCCCGCGATGCGCTTGGACTGCGACCGCGCCGCGTGCAGGTAGTCCCCCGAGGAGCCCGCGGGGACCTCGATGTCGAGCCGACCGGTCCTGTTGATCCGCATGACGCCATCTGCATCGTCGCGCCCCATGGTGAGCAGCGGAAGCGAAGACCCGGACAGCGCCGCGTCCCCGAGAGTCCGGGCGATCCTGCCCCCGAGGTTGGTGTTTGACGTCAGGCCCAACGCTAGCGCCGCGTACGCCTTGATCAGCTCAAGGGCGCCGCGGATCTTCGTGGGTCGCGCGACCGTCCACTCCGCGAGCCAGGCGGCAAACGTAGGAAAGCCTGCATCCTCGACGTAGAAGCCCCGCCCGGGCGCCCCCGTGCCGTCGAGCGCGTCCGGGATACGGATGGCCGATGTGATCACGGGCCCGCGGGTCGCATCGACGCGTCGCGGGTCTCCCGTCTCCGTTCGCGCGCCCAGCACAAACGTCAACAGGTCGCCGTTGCCCGTGAACCGCCGTCCGAGCTGGGGGCGAAGCGAAGCGAACGTGTCGCCCGCGCCCGCTTGCTTGAGCAGCAAGTACGACGATCCCAACGTTCCCGCGGCAAGCACCAGCGTCGTGCTCGTTACCGTGGTTGCCTTGGGCGCGGCTTGCGGTTGCCCCTCCGCTTCGGGAGCAAGCGCGCGTTGCACATAGTGTGTGGTGTATCCGCCCAGCGCTCGCGGCTCGAACCGACGTACTTGCGCGCCCGTTCGGATCACGGCCCCAAGACGTTTTGCCCGCGAGAGGTAGGTGAGGTCGAGTGTCGACTTGCTGCCGTAGTTGCAGCCCACGTTGCACTCGCCACACAGGCGGCACGTGCTTCGGGGGACCCCGAACATGTTCTCGGCGCTCGCACCGAGCAACGGCAGCCCCACGCCAGGTCTATCCCCTTGGCGAAACGCGACTGCGAGCTTGGGCACGATCCACTCTTGGCCCAATGCGCGCGCCGCATCGCGCAACGCATTGAGTTTGGGTGTCTCCGAGTACGGACTGTGCTGGACCGGGTAGCGCTGAGCATCGAGCATCGTCTCGATGCGATCGTAGTGAGGGTCGAGCTGCGCCCTACTCACTGGCCACGGCCGGTTCTCTCCGTCCGCGTGCGTGTCCACGAACCACTTCTCGTCCTTGCGCAGTAGGACATTGGCGTAGATCAGTGATCCTCCGCCCAAGCCACTGGAGACGACGGCATCAGTTCCACGAAACTGCCACACATGAAACAGCCCGAACTTGCCCTGGCGCGGGACCCAGAAGTTGTCCCGCATCGCCAACGGGCTTCGGGGAAACGACCCCGGTGGGTACGCCCGGCCGCGTTCCAACACACACACACGCATGCCCGCTTCAGCGAGGCGGTACGCCATCACGGAACCACCGAATCCCGAGCCCACGATCACGACATCGAAGTGTTCAGCCATCCCTGTATTCCTTTTGTTCGAAACGCTTGGCGAGTTCCATTGGGGGCACGGGAATGGCCGTCGGTTGCCATCCCGTGGCGTCGAACAGAGCGTTGGCGATGGCCAGGGGGGCCGCGACCGCGCCGATCTCCCCCACCCCCTTGGCCCCGCGAGGACCGAGGCCCGTCCCTGATTCGAGGATCTCAAGGACTATCGCCTCGGGTGCATCAAGGCTCGTCGGCACGAGATAGTCGTGCAGTCCGCTGACCCCGACACTGCCGTTGTGCGCATCCAGATGCTCGCCGAGCGTCTGCGCAATGCCCATCACCGTGCCGCCGTACAGCTGACCGCGGACAACCTCGAGGTCGTGGACGTAGCCGAGGTCCTGCGCCGCCACGTATCGCAGGACCCGCGTTTGGCCGCTCACTGGATCCACTGCGACGTAGCAGGCGTGCGTCGCGTAGACATAGTCCACCGCCCCGACCTGGTTGCCCGTTTTTTGGTCGAGCACGCGCCCGCGAGGAAGCTCGGACACGCCCACCGTGGCGAGCGGGCCCATGCTCGCCAAGTCGGACCAAGAGACCACACGACCGGCCGCGCTCGACCGTAC
>JAESSZ010000170.1 GCA_016763875.1 Nannocystaceae bacterium | reverse complement strand
TCACCGCGCAGGCTCGACTGGAGGCGACCGCGCGACCTGGTGAGTCTGCGCGCGCCAGGATCATCGCCACGAGGCAGCTCGTTCGCGGGCAGCTCGTCGACGAACACACGCTCATGGTCGACATGGGAGACGGCCAATGATGACCCGTCGCGGGTGGTTCGCCGCTGGCGTGGTCGTCGCCGCATTTGGGTGTGCATCCGGGCCGCGACACATCGCAGCGCATACGCCCAAGGAACGCACATTCGACGCTGGCGAGTACGAGTTGGCGCGAGAACCGACGCCAGGCAGCCTCTACGCCGACCAACACGGCTGGCTTGAGGACGACCGTGCGACTCGTGTTGGCGACATCCTCGTGATCCAGATCGACGAACGGGAGACCGCGACCCGGCAGTCGACCACCAATCTCAGTCGCAAGGGCGGCAACAGCTACAGCATGTCCAGTGCTCTGGGGCTGATGGCCAAGCTGAAGAAGAAGTTCCCGAACATCAATCCCGAGCAACTGCTCGCGAGTGCCTCCGAGAACACATTCGACGGAGCGGGAAAAACGGCCAAGAGTGGTCGGCTGACAGCGACCCTGCCCGTGCGAGTCAAAGAGGTCATGCCCAACGGCGATCTGTACGTCGAGGGTACCAACGTCGTGATGGTGGCCAACGAAGAGCATCATCTATACGTCAGCGGGATCGTCCGTCGCGTCGACATCAAGTCCGACAACACGGTTCTGTCTTCGCGCATCGCCAACGCGGAGATCGAGTACGTCGGCCGTGGGGACGTTAGCGACCAGCAGCGCCCGGGCTGGGGCACGCGCGCCGCAGTCCGAGGTGCCCCTTTCTAGCAAGAAATCTCTCGGTTTCAGCGCTCCAGGCGCTGACTGGCCCTACTTGGTCCGCCGACTCCCCCTAAACAAACGTACGAACTGAACGACGTGACCATCCGTTTCAAACTCGCCTCGCTCGCCGCCGCAGTCCTCATCGTAGGAGCGGCCGGGTTGGGGACACCCTCGGAAGCGAACGCCGCGCGGCTCAAAGAGTTGGTCGACGTGGAAGGGTTTCGCGACAACCCGCTGGTGGGATACGGCTTGGTCGTCGGCCTCCAGGGGACGGGCGATAACAGCAGCGATGTGGCCACACGACAGTCGCTGTCCCGGCTCATGAACCACCTGGGCATCGAGGTCCAGCCGGACCAGATCAAAGCCAAGAATGTGGCCGCGGTCATCATCACGGCACGACTGCCACCGTTCGCCAAACCGGGCGCGACGATCAACGTCACCGTGTCGTCGATGAGTTCCGCCAAGAGTCTCCAGGGCGGTACGCTGATCGCGACCCCACTCAAAGGGGCCGACAGGAACACCTACGCGGTTGCACAGGGTAGCCTGTCGCTTGGCGGGTTCTCGGTCGATGGGGCCAGCGGCGGGAGTACGAAGAAGAACCACGCCACCGTGGGGAAGATCCCCGGCGGAGGGGTTTTGGAGCGCGCCGCACCGGGGACCATGCCGTCCAAGCGCGTGACGTTGCTGCTACGCGATGCCGACTTCACCACCGCGACGCGCACCGCCAAGGCTATCAACGGTCGTCTTGGGGCGAGCGTTGCCCGGGTTCGCGACGCTGGAACCGTCGATGTCAGGATCACCAAGCGTTGGCGAGGCCACGTGGCGGCGCTGGTCGCAACCCTTGAATCGGTCGATGTCACGCCAGACGCTCCCGCGCGGGTCGTGATCGATGAGCGCACGGGCACCGTCGTCGTTGGCGCACACGTCACGCTTGGGGAGGCCGCAATCGCGCACGGCGGGATCACCGTCAAGATCACCGAAAAGCGGCTCGTTTCACAACCGGGCGGCGGACTTCTCGGCGGCGGTTCAGGCGACACCGCGGTCGTGCCAGATACTGAGATCGAAGTCACCGAGGGCGAAGGGCGGCTCCATGTTTTGCCCGAGGCCGCCAATGTCGGGGACGTTGCGGCCGCGCTCAATGCCCTTGGGGTCAAACCCCGCGACTTGGTCTCGATTTTTCAGGCCCTACAGATCGCAGGTGCACTGCGCGCCGAGATCAAGTTTCTGTAGGGGGATGCGATGACGATGCCTATCTCCAATGAGCCGACCCCCGCGAAGGGCCAAGATGCGCGCGTTGCTGCCCAGCAACTCGAGGCGTACTTTTTGCGCCGCATCCTCGCGGAGTCGGGACCAAGCACGGCGTTTGGTGGCGATGGCATCGCAGGCTCGACGTTCCGAGGCATGTTCGAGGAGGCGCTTGCTGACGCGGTGTCGGAGACCGGCCAGGTCGGCTTGGCCGACGTGATCGTCGAGGCACTCGAGGGTGACGGTGGGCGCCGTGCGTCGGTGGATGTAGGCGAGCGCGCCATTTGGACCGAGGTTGGGGGGGACAGCGATCCGGAAGCATTGGCCGACGCGGCGCTCGCGGCACAGGCACGCGGATCGATCGAGACGTCAGGCGTCCCGGAGCGCGCGCTGCCGGGCCCAAGCCGGGGACGCACAGCAGTATCTGACCCGCCCGCGGACGCGCAGCTAAACCTGGGCCCGAAACGGACGAAACCGACATTGGGAGGCGTGTGACGAGCATGCGAATCGCCGGAAACAAGACGCAGCAACCGAGTCCAACCCTCAACGAGAGCGCGCGCTCCGAGCGCGCGACCAAAACCAAGGGCGCCGAGCCCACCTCGATCGACACCGTACAGCGGTCGGAGTCTTCGGACGCCGTCGATCGTGCGCTTGCCACGGACGACGTGGCGCGCGCAGCCCGGATCGCCGAAGTGAAGGCGCAGATCGCGTCGGGCGGTTATCCGCTGGACTTCGCGAGTCTCGCTGAGCACATCATCGACGATGAGTTAGGGCAGGGCTTGTCATGAACGAGGCGCTCGAGTCGGTACTTGCGGAGCTCGACGAGGCACTCGCCGACGAGCGGGCGGCGTTGATGCGCTTGGACACCTCGGGTGTTGAAGCGTGCACGGACCGCAAAGCGGTATTGGCCGACCGACTCGGGACGATGATGAAGGAAGCAGACAGCCAGGCTCCGGGGAAACGGCCGCAATTGCTCAGAATGTTGAGCCGGATCCGTTGGACTGCAGAAGCGAATCGCGCGTTGCTTGCCGACGCAAGTGAGCTGCTGTCGTCCGTCCGGGCGATGCCAATTGCCAAGGGGACCTACAACCGACGCGCATGCGTGGAGCGATCGGCGCCAGTGTTGGCCCGATACGGCACCTGAAGGAGACAGCGGCGATGACCGGGTTGATGGGATTACTGGATATGGGGGCTGCGGCCTTCGGTGCACACACCGCTGGTGTGTCGATCGTCGGCAACAATATTGCCAACGTAGCGACCGAGGGCTACTCGCGCCAATCCGTGATTCTCAACGCAGATACACTCATTGGTGGCGTGCGGGCCGATGGCGTTCTGCGGGCCGAGAGTCACCTGCTGTCCGGGCGCGAGCGGGACGCCGCTGGCTCGCTAGGGTACAGCCAAAGCACCTCTTCGGCCCTTTTGGACCTCGATGGCCAGTTGGCATTGGGTGATCGCAACGTCGTCGATGCGCTTGCCACTTTCTTTGGCGACCTTGTTGATCTCTCCTCGGCGCCGCTAGACCCGAGCCTCCGCCAGCAAGTGGTGCTCGGCGCCCGCGGTCTGACCGATGCGTTTCGCAGTGCCGCCGTCGCCACCGAGGACGCTATTTCTCGGTCCGATGATCGCGCGGCGACGATGGTCGGTCAGGCCACAGAGTTGGCGTCTCAGATCGCGGCCGCGAACCGCTCGCTGGCCGGGAAATACGACCCAACGATCGCGGATCAGCGCGATTTGGCGGCGCAGCGGCTCTCTCAGCTGATCGGCGGAACGGCGCGGATCGACCCGGACGGAAACATGCGGTTTGTGGTCGACGGCGGCGTTGTCGTCGTGGACGGGCCGCGCGCCGCGACACTTGAGGCTACGCCCGATCCGGCTCTGGGTGGGCTGATGCGCATCGATGTGGTCGACGGGACGCACCGCGAGGATGTCACCACGCGCCTCGATGGCGGGCACATCGCGGGCGAACTGGCGTTCCGCGACGGGGCTGCAGTACAGACCCTGCAGCGTCTGGACACGCTGGCGTTCGATTTCGCCACGGCGTTGAATACGGCGCACCAAAGCAGCGCTGCCCCGGACGGCACGACAGGCCTCGACCTTTTCGACGTCCCCGCGACGGCGGACGGCGCCGCCGGGCTACTGGCGGTCAACGCAACGATTGAGAACGACCCGAGTCTGCTCGCCACTGGCGCGGTCGGCGGCGGTCCTGGCGATACAAACGGACTGCTGGCGATGCTCGATCTTCGCGAACAGCCGTTGGCAGGGGCCGGGCAAAGGACGTTTGTCAACGAGGCGATCGGCATGATGGCGTCGGTCGGATCGCAAGCTCAACAGGCCACGGGCGCCTATTCGCTCGAGACTGCGCGCGCAGACGTTCTCGCGTCGATGCGAGATCCACTCGCAGGCGTCAGCCTCGAGGAAGAGATGGTGCGACTGTCGCAGTTGCAGCGCTCGGCCGAGGCCGCCAGTACGTTCATATCCACAATCGATGAGATGTTGGCTCGTCTGATAGCGACGCTCTAGAGGAGTTCATGATGCGCGTGACTGAAAATCGGATGATGCAGATTGTGAGCAACGGCAGTGCCACCGCGCGCACGAGGGTCGCCGAAGCCAGCCGAAAACTTGCCACGGGCGTCGCGGTTGAACGCCCGTCTCAGGACCCGGTGCGCTGGGCGGACGGCATGCGTCAGAAGACCCGCTTGGTGATGGCCGGCGAGTATCGCAGCAGCGTCGAGCGTGCTCGCACGAAGCTGGATGCCGCCGACAACGGTCTCGGTCGTATCGCCGATGCACTCACGCGAGCGCGAGAGATAGCGACACAGATGGCGACCGCTACCGTTGACGCCTCCGCGCGGGCCTCCGGAGCGATCGAAGTCGAGGGGCTGTTGGGCGAAATGCTGGCGGGC
>JAESSZ010000169.1 GCA_016763875.1 Nannocystaceae bacterium | reverse complement strand
GGGGGTGATTCGCGAGCCGCCATCGGACGTGCACGTGCCGCGCTGGATCGTCGGGGTTATCCGTCGTGGGCTGGCGCGCGACCCCGATGATCGTTTCGACACGATGGAGGCGCTGCTCAAGGAGTTGCGCCGCGACCCCCGACGAAAATGGTGGATTGGCGTTGCCGGGACGTTAGGCGTCGGCGCGGCCGTTTTTCTGGGGATCGGCGCGTACCAGAAGGTGCTGACCGGCGCATGCGATGACTTCGCCGAGTCCATGGGGACGACCTGGAACCCGCAGCGACGTGAAGCGATGGTCGCATCGATCGCAGGCGCGGATGTGCCGTGGGCGGAGCAAGTGGCAAAGTCGACGGCGGATGTCGTGGAGGCCTACGCCGAGGCGTGGGGGCGGCGCGTGCAGGACGAGTGTCTGGCGTCGCAGGTGGGATCAGAGGCGGCGAAAACAACTTGGACCAACAAGCGTCTGTGTTTCGAGGACCGGCGATCTGGCGTCGACGTCCTGATCTCCCAGCTCATTGACGGCGGTGACGGAATGGCCACCACGGCGTTGCAGGCGGCGGTCTCGCTTCCCGACCTCGACGCGTGTCGTGACTCGCAACGTCTTGCGATGTGGGCGTTGATGTCGGACCCGAAGGCGCAGGAGCGTCTCGCCTACGCGCGCCGACGTCTCGTTCGTGCGGAGATGGTGGGTTCACTTGGCAAGTCTCAGAAGGCAATCGAAGCGGCGACGGCGGTCATCGAGGACGCGCGCGAACTCGGCGTGCCCGCGCTCGAGGCCGCGGGACTGCTCGTGCGCGGGCTCAATCGCATACGGATTGGCGAGAACGACCCCGAGGTCGAGGAAGACCTCAAACTTGCGGTTGAGCGCGCTCAAGAGGCTGGAGATGCCGCGACGAGGGCCAAAGCGCTGATTCAGTTGGGGGCGGCAGTTGGGCGCGAACCTACGCGGTTCAAGGAGGCGTTTGCGATCGGGGAACGGGCCCGTGAGGCGATTGAGTCGCTCGGTTCGGCGCCGTTGCTTGGAGCGAGACTGCAAGCGATGCTTGGCGTGGCGGCTCGGCGTGCTGGGGACTGGGACGCCGCCATCGCCTACAACCGAGAGTCGATCGCGACCCTGGAGACGTTGCTTGGGGAGTCGCATCCCGACACGGTTCGTACCCTCAACGGGCTGGGGATCAGTCTGTGCCGCAAGGGAGAGTTCGAGGAGGCACTCGCCGCCCTTCGCCGGACGGTTGCTGCGTATGAGACCGTACTCGGCGGAAACCATCCTGATCTTTTCACGGTGCTGCAGAGCCTGGGCGTTTGTCTTGCGCGGCAGGACCGCACCGAGGAAGCGCTTGAGATGCTCACGCGCGCGCTCGCCAACTACCGGCAGGGTGAATCCAGTGACGAGACGCGGATCCTGACCTACGAATACAACATTGCCTTTGTCCATTACCGGAGCGGCAACCACCAGGAGTCGCTGCGGCGGGCTCAGGCTGGCTTGCCGCGAGCGAAAAAACTGCTGGCTGGTCGACCCAAGCGTCTCGCCGATTGGCACGGTCTGCTCGGCAAGAGTTTGATGGGAACGGGGGATGCCAAGGGAGCTGCGGCGGCGTTGAAGGACGCGCTCGCGATCCAACGCGGCGCCAAGGCGTCGGCGGCAGACACCCTGCACCTCCAACTGCGCATCGCACTGTCGACCGCGGAGTTTGACCGTGCGCGCGGGCTGGTCCTCGTGGAGGCGTTGCAGGAGGAACTCGTCCGAGCGCCCAGCAGTCGCGGTATTGACTCCGTGCGCGCTGAACTCGAGGCATGGCTAGCCAAGAGTCGACAAGAGGGACCGCCACCGTCGCCCGAACCTGACGGCGAGCCTCCCGCGACGCCTTGAGCGCTCCGACTGGGACTCCCAATAGCCAAGAAGATTCTAGGGAACATCTCGTTGTCGAGGCGTACTACCGCTGTGCAGCGCGTTGGGGTCGTTTCCCGCGCACACGAACGTACGCAGGAAAGCAGCGCCCCTATGATCGGATTTATCAAGAGACTGTTCGGCGGCAAGGTCAACGACGCTATCAACTCGGCCCAAAATACGGTGCAGCAGGCGGTGAATCCGCAGGCGCAGGTGGGCAACGCCGTGCGCGGTCTGGAGAACATCCAGGGTGCGCAGCACATCCGCGTCTCGTACGGTACGACGGTTCGCGAGTGTCCCGGCGCCCAGCTCGTTGTCGACCCCGATGACGGTGAGAAGCGCAGGCATAGCACCTGGAATCTGGAGATCCCGGCGTCGCAGTGGACTGATGAGTGGGGCCCGGTGCCGCCCCAGGACTTCGACACGTTTTGGCACCACAAGACGGAGTTCGACATGCTGCACCAAAGCGATCCGGACGAAGCTGAGCGCAAGTTGCAAAGCTTCGGATACCGCGACGCCGGCCATCACTTCCAGGTCGAAAAGACGTTCCTGAAGCATTTCGGCACGCCCGATGCTTCGAGCCCGAATCTCGACGAGTACGTATGGCATGCGGATCGGGTGTCGCAAGCCGCCATGGCTGGCGTGATGCGATTCCAACAGGGGATCCAACAGGAGGCCATGGCGGCCAATCCTGAGCTACTTGCGCCGGTCGAAGGCGTCGACCTCGACACGTACGCGACGATCGCTGCCAAGTGTGCGAGCGGCCTGGGCCAAGACGAACTCAACGCCCTGCTCGGCCAAAACGGCATGGACCAGGCGAAGTGGCAGCGTGTTAACGCTACGTGGACCGATCGAATGTCCAAAGACACTTCGGGCGCGATCGGCATGGCGTACTCCAAGGCGTTCGGAGGCGCGGGGGCAGGTCAGTACGGGGCGGCGGGCCAAGCGGGCGCAGCAGTGCTGGGAGGGCAGAGCGTCCAGGCAGCCGCTGGCGAGGAGCCGATGGCGTTTGAAAAGTACTGCGAGATCCAAGGAGCGATGACTGCGTGGTCCAAGACCGGTCAGGACGTCAACGCAATGCTCAGGCACACGTTCAACATGACGGCGCTGGACTGGAGCACTGCGAGCATGTGGTGGATGAGCCAAATGCAAGCAGACATGAGTTACTTCGAGAAGCAAACGCAGCTGACCGAACAGTACGAGAAGCAGTACAGCGCCGGAGCGCCTGCGGGCGCCGACGACGACCTGTCTTTCTAGTTGAAGTCGAGGCCATCGCGTGGACCCTGCATCCGTCCTTCAGAACTTCGAGGCGACACTGCGCAACCAGGTCGCGCTCGTCCTAGAAACCGCCACCGGGAGCCCAGCCGGCGGCGGTCCGCAATGGGATCGAGTACTCAGTGCGTTTGCGATCACGGGGGTGGCCGCGGACGAACGTGGCGCCGTTGCCCGACAGCGTGGGCGCACCCGCGGCGCGTTCGCAGAGGAGGTCGAGCGGGTCCTGGTGGCCTTGTCCCAACAAGCGTGGGCGACGCTTCAACAGATTCACGGCTGGGGGCTGACACGACAGCGTCCAGATCTGCAGCCACACCTCGATGCGCTCGCGCAACAGATCCACACGCTTTCGGTCGATCAGTGCAAGGCCTATGAAGATGGGTTGCGGCCGAGGCGAGTCGTCGGGGCGGCGTCGCCTCGATTTTTTCCAATGCGAAGGCCACGGCGCAGATCAACCCCTGGGGCCAGCTCAAGTACAGCGACCAGTTGACTCTGTCGTGTCCCGGGTGCGGCGCACCCCAGCGGGCCGAACTCGTCTTCGACTGCAAGTTCTGCGGCAGTAGCTTGTTCGGCCCGCCGAAGCAGACTTGAAAGACAACCCACCCATGGCCCACGAAACACATCCCCTGGTCGTCCGATGGCGCGGCTTCATCGACAAACCTTTTGCTCGCCTGCAGGAGATCGAAAGCGAATCCGCCCAAGGTCTCGCGGGGCTGCGCGAGTCGGCGCCGACTGACTACACGCAGTACAGTGGCGTGTTCGGTGGTCTCGACAACCGCGTCAGTCAGCTCAAGGACAAGCTCGATTCAACGTGGGAAGACAATGTCGAGCCGCAGTTCGAGGACGGGGATGACAGTACGAGCGGCCTGCTGGACGCCGGACTCGATCTCAAGTCCTGGGCCGAGATCGAGATCGATGCTCACTGGGCGCAGTTCCAGGCCACACAAGCGGCTGAGTTCTACCGATCGTTGGAGCCGACCGCGCGCGGGCAGATCCCACGGTCGGTGCCCTGCACGCAATGCGGCTCACCAGTGGTTGCACCCGATCCATTCGCGATGCAGTCGGTGTCTTGTTCGTCGTGCAGCGCTGTCAACCAGGTAGCCCCAACTCCGGAGCTGTCGGCCTACGCGGGCTTTGCAACGGCCTACGCGGAGGAGCAAGTGGTCAAGCTGCGGTTCGACGTCGAGCGATTCCGCCGCGAAGTCGATATGGCACAACGGGCCAAGCGCGAGCGCGACGACGACTCCAACGAGGGGCTTGCCTCGCTGGAGCGCTGGGAACAGATGGAGCGGGCCTACTGGCAGAAGTACGCTGAGTTAGTCGCACAGCACTCAGGAAAGCCGATCGACCAGGCGTGGGTCGACGCGCGACTCAAGCAGTTTTACATGTACACGCTGGAGTCGGAGCAGGAGTGGGTGAGCAAACATGGGCGTCGCTCGCAGCAAATGTAGCGGTCCGGGAACGCTCACCCGCCGTCGGCTGGGTGGGCCTCGATCCATGCGTCCACGACGGCGAGGCGCTTCACGCCAGCGGGGCCTAGCGCCCGTAGCGAGGCACGGGCACGCCCTGCGGGGGCGAGCACCTCGGGCCGGGGGTCGCCGCGCGCGAGTCGGGCGTGGGCGAGACTGAAGTACGCATCGGGAGCTCTGGGGGCCTCGTCCGGCAGTGCCTCGAAAACGGAAACGGACCGTTCCAGGTGCTCGACCGCTTCCTCCAACCGACCCCCGTCCAGCAACGCCGCACCGTAGCGACTCAGCGTAGTCCCGAGATCCGCCGAGACCGCGACGTCCGTCGACTCCAATGCGGCGAGCGTCTTTTGGTACAGGCGATAGGCCTCGCGGCGCTGCGCCTGGTCGAACAAGCAGCGAGCGAGGGCGAGACGATTCTCCACGGTCTGTCGGTGCGCGGGACCGAGTTTGACCAACCGTACGCGCAGGGCGGCCCGAAGTTCGGCCTCGGCTGCCTGCAGCTCACCGGCTTGTTGTAGCGTGTGCCCCAAGGCGCCCCGTTGCAGGGCCACGGCGACGCCGTCCTTCCCAAACGCCTTGATCGTGTCGGCGATGACCTGCGCGTACGCGAGCTTGGCGGCGTCGTAGTTGGATTGATCGCTGAGAATTCGCGCGAGGTGGGAGGCGGGGACGAGGGAGGCCCGGTTGCCACGACCGTGGTGCCGTTCGCTGATCGCCAGCGCGGTGCGGGCCTCTCTTTCCGCTTGTGCATAGCGGCCTTGGTCGATGTGTACGGCGCTGAGCGACGCCAGTGAATCCGCGACCTCCGGGTGGTCTGCGCCAAAGGCAAGCTCACGGCCGTGCAACGCAGCGAGGTGTTCACGTTCCGCGGCATCGAGGTGCCCCAGGCGATGTTGGGCGTTGCCGAGTGTTTGTCTGGTGCGCGCAATGTCGGGATGGGCGGGACCCAACAGATCCGTCATGACCGCGATCTGTTCGTTGAACTGGGCGATGGCTTCTTTGTGCCGCCCTTGTCCGACCAGTGCGGCGGCGAGGTTGGCCCGGACGCGCGCGACCCGACGATTCGAGCGACCCTTGACGAGTGCCAGCCCCTTGAGCGCCGTTCGCAACTCACCCTCGGCATCGATCGCGCGCCCATGAAGCAGCAGGGCCGCGCCGAGCGTGGCGTGAACCTCTGCAACGTCCGCGGGGTCGGAGGATGCTTCGGCGAGGCCCCGGCTTATCGAGACGATGGCCATGGACTCGTCGAACTCTCCCTGGCGTGCAGCCACGAAGATCGCCATGCGAGCGGCGAGTCGGACCTCGTCCCACTGGCCCCACTTGGAGCCGAGTTGGATGGCCTCGTGGAACTTTTCTGCGGCTTGGACGTATCGCGACTCCAGCTCGGCCAGCAGCGCGTCCTCGAGCAGGAACTCGGTGCGCACCGGTTCGTAGCCGGTTTGATTCAGGGTGGCTTGCACGGCATCGAGCCCGCGCCGTGCTGCCGCGTACCTACCGGCCAGTCGCCGCGTTTTTGCACGAGCGAGCACGACCCGGATGTTCTCGACGGCGGGGGCTTGCGCAGTGCTCGGTGGGTCGAGATTCGCATCGAGGGCCGAGAGGTCTGAGCAGCGCGGCAGCGAAGGCAGCGCGTCGAGCATCGAGCCGGCCCTTGCCACGATGCCAGCATCGGCGCTCGTCAGTAAGCTAACCGTGGCGCCCAGCGCTGTGCGGGCGCGATGCAGGCAGGCCATGCGGAGGTCCATCGCAGCCTCCGACTGTGCCCGCCGCACCGTCGTGGCCTGGCAAGCGTCGGTGTACGTCGAGACCCAGTCCTTCGCGTAGATCTCTAGGCGAGTCCCGTTGCGGTCCCAGGCTCGTTGGGCGTACGGCAGTTCGGTCTTGAGGAACGCCTCGTGTGCCTGAGTGTGCAGGGCCGGCGTCCATGTGTCCGCAAGTTGTGCATCCCCGCCCG
>JAESSZ010000168.1 GCA_016763875.1 Nannocystaceae bacterium | reverse complement strand
GCGCTCACGACTTCTCCTTCGGCCCTTCATCGACAGACTCTGCGCCTCGACCCACAAAGGTGACTCGACGATTCAGCGCTGCTGCGCGACGGTTACATCTGGCGCAAGGCTTGATGCCCGCCGCCCGGGTTACCTTCCTGATTACGTCACCCAGCCCTACCGCAGACTTTGTTTTCACCGGCAGTGGGATCCGCAGCAACGTCACGACGATCCGCGCCCGCAATACCAACGGCAGCGACGACCTGCTGGATACCAACGGCAACTTGCTCGAAGGCCGCTCCTACGTGGATGTCAGCGGCTGGCAGGGCGGTTTCTCGGTCGGCGCGATCTACAACCTGCTCAAAAAGGACATGTTGTGGATCGGCGCGTCGTATACGAGTCAGCCCAATGTCAGCGGCGGCATGGTGCTCAAGGGCACGTTGAGCAACGCACTGGCGCTATCGCAGCCCACGGTCGCCGACGTTGAACTCTTGCAGCAACTGCCGGACATCTTCCGGCTCGGCTTCCGCTATCGGCCCACCGAGAAGGTGGAGCTACGGTTATTCGCCGACTACACGCGCTGGTCGGTGTACGAGCGACAATGCGTCGTTGATGTGTCCCAAGAGGACCGCAACTGCGATTTCGACAACGTCGACTCCGCCCTTGATGATCCGGAGAACTTTGGCGGCAACGCCCATCCCTCGGTCGTGCAGCACCTTCCGCGGTACTGGCGAGACGGCGGCGGCGTTCGTCTCGGCGCCTCGTACTGGTTCCTGCCCAACCTTGAGGGCTACCTCGGCGCCGGCTACGACTCCAGCGCGGTCCCGCTGGAGACGTTGGACCCCGCGCTCATGGACATGAACAAGTACACGCTGTCGATGGGCGCGCGTTGGCAGATCTCGAAACGCGTGGGTGCAGCGCTGACCTCGACGCAGGTGTTCTACGCGAGCACCGATACCAAGGGTAAGAACGCTCTGAACCGCTTCCAGGCGCCCACCCGGCAGCCGAGCGCCGAGGGCGTCTACAAGCAGTTCATTCAGCTGTTCAACGTGTACGTCGACATCAAGTTCGGCTTTGGCAAGCACGCCAACAAGAAGAGCCTTGGCGGCGGCAAGAGCAACGGCAGCGGCGAGGCCAAGGGCTCGCTGGAAGTCAGCAGCTAGCTGCTGTCGCAGTTCAGCCCGGCCGCGGGACCTTCTTGGTCGACCGCGGCGGCGCATTCTTCACGTACTTGTCCAGCCACTCGAACGATTCCGCGAGCACGTGCAGGACCGACTCCCGCGCGGCGTAGCCGTGGCTTTCCTCGGGAAGCAGCACCAACCGCGCGGTGCCGCCCACCCCCTTGAGTGCGTGGAACAGGCGCTTGCTCTGCAGCGGGTACGTCCCTGAGTTGCTGTCGACCTCGCCGTGCAGGAGCAGGATCGGCTCGTCGAGCGTGTCGGCGGAAAACAAGGGTGAGACCGCAACGTAGGTGTCCACGGCCTCCCACAGCGTTCGCCGCTCGCTCTGAAACCCAAACGGTGTCAGCGAACGGTTGTAGGCCCCCGAACGCGCAATCCCTGCGCGAAAGAGGTCCGAATGCGCAAGCAGGTTGGCGGTCATGAAGGCGCCATACGAGTGCCCGGCCACCCCGATCCGATCGCGATCGGCGACGCCTTCCGCGACACAAGCATCGATCGCGGCCTCCGCATCCCAGACGATCTGTTCGATGAACGTGTCGTTCATCGTCTCGGGATCCCCCACGACCGGCATCGCTGCGTTGGACAGCACGGCGTACCCCTGGGTCAGCAGCATCAGCGGCGAGGTTGCCCGCAACCGCGTGAATCGATGCGGAGCGGCTCGCACCTGCCCCGCTGTAGCGGGGTCGTTGTACTCCACCGGATACGCCCAAACGACCAGCGGCAGACGCTCCGTGGCCGTCTCTGGATCGTAGTCCGGCGGCAGGTACAAGGTACCCGACAACTCAACCCCATCTTTGCGCGTGTACTTCAGTACGCGTTTTTCGATCCCGGACAGTTGCGGGTGCGGATGTGGCAACTCGGTCATCCGCTTGCTCCCACCTGCGCCTTCCAAATAGTAGTCCGGCGGCGCCTCCGCGCTCTCCCGACGTACAAGCCATCGGTCGTGGCTGGACGAGCCAAACCCGGCGAAGACCACGTGCTCCTCGCCTGATGCACGCATGAGTTCTTCGGTGGCGCCCGTGGCCAGATCGTAGCGCGTGAGAAACGGGCGATCACCATCGGGCGTAGCCCCATTCCCAGACAAGTAGATCTTGCCTTCATCGACCGTGACCGACGCGTGCCCCGTCAGCCCAACGCTGTAGACCGGACGCCCGGGATCGCCGTAGGCATCGCGAACCGAGCGGTCAAACAGCACACGAGAACCGCCCGCAGGATCCGACGCAGGCCCAGAGACCTTCCGCCCGTACAGATGCGTGGTCACCCAGCGCCGGTCTCGATCGTACTCCGTGACTAGCAACTCGTCGGGCCGTGAGGTCCAAGCGACGTTGCTCAATCGCTGCACGGTCCGCAGCCGTTCCTCTGGGGTGTCGGCGAACGGCGCCGCGTGGGTCATGAGGCGGTCGCGATGCGCCGTCTCGGTGTCGGGGTCGCCGCCATCAAGGGCCTCCCGCCAAGCAAGCGTGGCATCCGCGGTCGGCTGCCAGTGCACGCCGCGTGCGCCCTGCCGGACCCCGCCGATCGGCACCCCGTCCGCGACGTCTTGTTCGGCGACCACGCGCACGACCTTGGCCTTCAGATCGCGGACCTCGATCGTTCGAGCGAAGCGGTAGTAGGGAACAGCGTAAGAGAACGGCGTTCTGACGCGTTCTACGAGGACATACTGGCCGTCCGGCGATGGCGTGGCCGAGGTGTAGAGGTCGTCCCCGCCCAGTTCGGTGACGGCCCCCGACAGCGAGACAATCGCCAGGCGACTCGTCGCGTAGTGGGAGAACACCGCCTCATCCACCCGATTGGACAACAGATCTTGGTAAGTCCGATTGGTCGCCTTGGTACCCGTCGTATCCAACGTCGTCGGTCCTGAAGGTACGGTCGGTCGCAGTGGTGGCGGCCCATGATCTGGCGGCACGAGCTGTACCAACAGAGACTGGCTGCCCGGCATCCAGTCGACCGACGCCCCGAACACCGTGTTGAGTCGCACCGTGCCGACACGTCTTGAGGTGGCAGCCGCCACGTCGAGCACCCACAGCTCCACGCCATCATCGACCCAGCGGGTCAGCGCAACGTGTTGACCGTCCGGCGCCCAGCGATAGCTCGAAAGCTCCGCCCCTTGGGGCAACTCGACCTTGCGGTGCGAGCCGTCCGCAAGCTCGACCAGGGTCAGCGTTTCGTACAACCGGGTGCGTCGCGCGGCGGCTCGTTTGACGTCGATGCGAATGCCCGCGAGGCGTTCGAAACTTTGCGCGACGACAGCAATACTCGGGTGCGCATCGTAGCCGAGCAAGAGCATGCGGTCGTGGGTCGGGGCGATGGTAACCCGGGGCGTCGGACGTGCATCGACGAGCGCGACGACGCTCGCCGAGGGCTCACGATACGTCGACTCGACGACTGCCGCCTCAACCTGGTCGGGTGGTTCTTGGACCAGGACCGGGGCCGTCTTCGGCACTGGCGTCCTCGGTTCCGCGGGCCTCGGCTCACTCTTGGCGATGGGCGTCCGGGGTGAGGGCGCCGCGTTGCAAGAAACCACGGCCGTCGCCGCGAGTGCTACCAACATTGCTTGCGTGCGCATGCAGGCGGCAGTCTATCAGGCCATAGCACCCCGCTCAGGGTACGCAGCAGGCCATCTCACGACGACCGCGCTCCGAACGCCATCCGATTCTGGGCACGCCGAGGCGCGTGCGACAGGACTACCCGCCGCCGCTACCATCGAACGCTGCGCGCAGCTCGGCCACGGATTGTCGCAGGTAGCTCGCGCTCCCGTACTGGATCTCAAGCACCGGCTCGGCGGTGACCGCCCCGAGGCGCACTGCCATTGGCAGCGCGCGCTCGATATCCGCGGCATGCTGCGGCGCTGCGGTGAGCACGATCCGTCCGGTGCTTTCGGACCACAGTGCGGCGAACGCCGAGGCAGCACCAATAGCGTCGAGCGTTAGCGACAGACCGAGGTCGGCCG
Organism: Nannocystaceae bacterium; assembly: GCA_016763875.1. GTDB lineage: Bacteria > Myxococcota_A > Polyangia > Nannocystales > Nannocystaceae > JAESSZ01. The sequence continues at coordinate 5,015 of JAESSZ010000168.1, read as the reverse complement.
CGAGAGCCATGTGGGCCAGCGCAATGCCCAACCCCCCGCGGCTGACCACGTGGGCCGACCGCACCAATCCCTCGTCGCGCGCGCTCGAACGAACGATAGGCCGCTGCGTTCTTCTTCGGATCTGTTTGGGGCACGGATGGCCAACTCAGACCGTGGCGACGCGCGACCTCGCTACCGCCGAGTTCGGACGCGGTCGCGCCCAGCAACCAGACATCGTCCCCCACGGCGCGCGGTGTCAGCGTGAGTGCCCGCGCGACGTCACGCATCTGCCCCATGACCGACAGCAGTAGCGTTGGGGGGATGGAGATCTTGACGCCGCCGAGCATGGCGTCGTTCTTCATCGAGTCTTTGCCGCTGATCAGCGGCAGACCGTGGGCCTCACACGCCTCTCGCAGCCCGCGGCAACAATCGACCAACTGCGCGAGCTTGTGCTCCCCGTCGGGCGTCTTGTTCGACAGCACCGGGTCTGGCCAGCAAAAGTTGTCCAACGCTGCGATCCTAGACATCTGGGCCCCCGCGCACAGGACACGCCTGACACCTTCGTCGACCACCGCCTGCGCCATCGCGTACGCGTCGAGGTCGGCGTAGAACGGCAGCACACCCTCCCCCAGGACCAGGCCTTCGGGCCGGCCATGCCGGACCCGCATCACCGTTGCTGTCGCCACAACGTCACTGCGTACCCCGACGAGCGGCTTGACGACCGAGAGCCCTTTGACCTCATGGTCATAGTGTCGCGACCACTGCTCGGCGCTCGACAACCCGGGCGTCCGCAACAAGGCGCACAGGACCTCGCCCGCCGTCGTGTCTAAGCCAGCCACCACGTCTGCGGCGGGCGCTTCGGGCACCGGGTAGTTGGCCTTGGCGCTAAGCTGCACCCGCGGCACCCCGTTGTGCAAGAACTCAAGCGACAAGTCGGCCACGAACGTATCGCCATACGTGATCTGTAGGCGCCCCGTGTCGGTGAACTCGCCCAGTACCGTCGCCTCGACCTCCCGTCTTGCCGCAAGTTCGAGCAACGCTCCGAGGTCCTCGGGCGGCACCGCCAGGGTCATGCGTTCCTGCGCCTCGCTGATGAGGATCTCCCACGGCGCCAGCCCCGGATACTTCAACGGTGCCTTAGCCAAGTCGATGCGGGCCCCGCCCGTCCGCTCCGCCATCTCGCCCACAGAGCTCGAGAGCCCCCCCGCGCCGTTGTCGGTCATTGACGAATACAGGCCGAGGTCACGCGCCTCCGCCAGCATGTCGAACATCACTTTCTGCGTGATGGGGTCGCCGATCTGGACGGCCTGCACGGGCGCCGATTCGTCGAGTTCCACGCTGGAGAAAGTCGCCCCATGGATCCCGTCCTTGCCGATCCGACCGCCGATCATCACGACCACATCGCCCACCGCCGTGCGCTTCTCGTGCGTCGCGTGGCCGCCCGCCGTCACCGGCATCACCGCGACCGTGCCGCAAAAAACGAGCGGTTTCCCCAAGTAACGCGGGTCAAACAACTCCCAGCCGCGCATGTACGGAATACCGGACTGGTTGCCACCGTCGATGACCCCATGGTGCACGCCATCGCGAATACGCCGAGGGGGCATCAGGCCTGCGGGCAGCGGCTGGTCATGGGCCGGATCGCCGAGGCAGTAGCCCCAGACATTGGCGAGCAGGTCGGCGCCGACCCCGGTCCCGAAGCTGTCGCGATTGACGCCCACGATTCCCGTCATCGCCCCGCCGTAGGGGTCCAGTGCCGATGGCGAGTTGTGCGTCTCGACCTTGAACACGAGATGGTCGGCTTCGGTGAACCGCACCACGCCCGCGTTGTCGTGAAATACGGAGACAAGAAACGGCTCTGAGTCAGGATCGAGCGCAGCCTCAACCCGCGCTTGAGCAACCGCGTCGGTCGTCCCCCGAATGTAGCGGCTAAAGATCCCCTCCTCGATGACCTCGCGCGTTCCGTCGTCACGACGAACCTCGATCGGCGCCCCGAAGATCTTGTGCTTGCAGTGCTCGCTCCACGTTTGCGCCAAACACTCCAACTCGGCGTCGGTGGGATCTCGACCGAGCGTGTCAAAGTGCGCCGCTATCGCCTTCATTTCGACCAGCGACAGCGCGAGCATGCCGTCGGTGGACAGCCGTAAGAGGGTTGCGTCGTCGGCCGCACGCAATGCCACGGTCGCGACTTGTGGCGGAGCATCGCTACCGGCGCGCGGAACCGGAAGCAGCTCACGCGCCGCCGCGGCGTCGGTCACCAAGAGACGCTCGATCAGCGGGTTGTAGACCAGCGCCGAAGCTATCTCTCGGAGCGTTTCGGCCGGCAAGCCTCGCACCGAGTACACGTGCGCGCTGTAGACCTGCCCCGTCAACGCACGACCAAGCCTGTCCTCGGCGGCCCGCTTGACCGACGTCCCAACGCTGTCGGTCACCCCTGGCCGTAAACCGACCTCAAGCAGCACCGCTTCTGGGTCGTCTGGCAGCTGCCCCAGCGCACCGGCCTCCGCGACCGGATCGGTGACGGCCTGCAGGATCTGCTCTGCGGCCTGAGCATCGATGTCGAGATCCAACAGGTAGACGCGGCGCGAGGACACGGAGGCAGGCGACAGCCCCGCCCATGAACGCAGGCGGGCGGCGAGCGCCTTGGCGGTGGGGTCGGGCATACTCGGGCGGGGCCCGATTTCGAGGCGAAAAGTCGACACGGCGGACCCTTCCTTTCCTGCCCCCGCGGTGCTGTCAAGCCGCAGCTGGGCCTTTTTCCGCCCGGGGTGCGCGCACCGGGACAACGCGAGCCTTGACACTACGCAGTCCGCCCTGCACCCTTAAATCGTTCGTAGAGGTGGGTCTGCGTGAGTCCGGGGCAACTGTCCCCTTGGCCCGAGCACCCTTCGCTTCGAACCCAACTGCCACAGAAAACCGGACACGCGACATGACGGATGTATTGTCGTCAGACGCACCAGTCGGAGAATCCGACCAGAGTGCCGAGACTGCCTCGGGCGCCTACGCCCACTCGCTTCGCGAGGTGATGATCGGCGTAATTAGCGCCCTTCCCGACCACGCGACCCTGGGCGAACTTATCGCCGCCGCAAAGAGCAACCCGGCGATGTCGCCGGTGCTTGAGATCTTCACGGTCCAAGAGCTCATCGACGCCACCAAGAGTCGGCCCAAGGTCACGGACAAACCCGCGCCCAAAGCGGCGAAGGCGGTTCAGGTCGACGACGAGGGCAACCCGATCATGGAGCTCGACGCCGGGCCGCGCGTGATTCGTCGCCGGGCCGATGTGCCCGACGGCGATCTCTTGGTGCTCAAAGTCCTGGCCGAGCGCGGCCCACAACGTGAGAGCGATCTGGCCAATAGCGCCACGCTCACTGGCGAGCAGCTCCGCATCATATTGCGGTCGCTTCGAACCAAGGGGCACGTGCACGTGGAAGGCAGCGGGATCAAGCGCCGCCTCAAGATCACGCGGCACGGCAGCGGCTACCTCCGTAAGAGCAGCTGAGGCGCACGCCGGTCGTGCCGGTCTGCCCCGCTCCGTGCGATCGGAGGTCGGGGCGTTCCGCGGGCGACTAGCCCGGCGTAATGACCTTTTGAACGATACCCGTGAGGCAGTTGATCGCGTCCGAGTAGTCGGTGTCGCAGATCGACTCCATACAGCAGCGCACGACGGTCTCGCCGTTCTCGTCCGTCCGGTCCAAGCTCTCGCAGACCTCGCGGATGCGCACCGGAGGAATCGCCTGACCAGTGAAGTTGCCGTTGCCGTCCTGGCCGGTGCAGCCCGGTCCGATCGCACCGAACTCAAATCGTTTCTGCTCGGCGTTGGTGCCCATGCCGTCCATCCACTCGTCGGGCAAAATGTCGCCGCCTCCGGGAGTGCCGTCGTACTCGCCGTCGATCCAGTCGCGGTACGTCAGCGCCAACACCCCGCCCTCCGTCGGCTCAAACGGCGCTTCTTCGTTGTGTGCCGTTACCTCGGGGATCCCGACGATCCCCAGCATGACGACCTCTTTGCCGCGGTCCTCCGTCAGGTACTTCAGGTACGAAATGTAGCGGTCGACGTCATGAAGCACGTCGTTCTGCTTCGAAGCACAGTTCTCGTAGACGCCGTCGTCGTCGGCGTCTACACATTCGATGCCGGAGTTCCAACACACGGCCGAGGTCGCCTGCGCGATCTCAAGCGCGGGGTTGATGTTCCAGTGGGTGGTCTCCATCGGGTCGGTGAACCACGAGTACCCGTTGGGCGCCTTGACCGAGCAGTCCATCTCGTCCGTGATGATGGCGATCGCGAGCACGGCGTCTTCACGAAGGAATGGCAGAGTCGTTTCGGCCCACTCCGGCTCGTTGTCACAGCGCTCTTGCCCGGGATTGTTCCAACACGCGTCTTCGTTGATCGCCTGGAGCATAGTCTCCAGTGGCGCTTCGTAACCGCAGCCGTCGATCCCCTGCGGCCCGATGCACGACAGCGCAGCCCCGATGTCGTCGGCGGGCACGTTACTGCCCAGGCTGTCGAAGTGGATGAAATGCTGTCCGGGCGCAATGTCCACCGGACAGCTGTCCTGACAGGCTTCCTCGATGACGAGCGGGTCATCCGGGTCTAGGCCCGTAAACCGGTTGATCCGGGCGTTGCAGCCCTCATAGACCGGCGCGCCCTGACGCGGCGTGTAGTCCGGTTTTTGGAAGTTGGTGCACAGCGGGTGACCAAAATCCGAGGTGGTCACCATGATGTTCACGTCCGGATTGACGGGGTTGCCGTCGGCGTCCGTGAGCGACTGCAGTTTTTCGACGAGCGGCTGGAAGTTCTGAGCAAGGTTGAGTTGCTCCTCGCCCATCGTGCCCGAGTTGTCGATGATGAACACGAGGTCGATGAGGCTGCAGCCCTGGTCACCCGCGCAGTTGAGACCACCACCGGTCCCAGCCATGCCGACGTCGAGTTTGTCGGTCCCTGTGGAGTCCACAGACGCATCATCGGTGGTGCTATCGGCGCCGGCCTCATCACCGGACACCGAAATGCTCGACGCAGCTTCAGTCGCACTGGCCATCGG
>JAESSZ010000167.1 GCA_016763875.1 Nannocystaceae bacterium | reverse complement strand
TATCTACGCCGTTGGTGATGGCGTGCTCCACTACGACGGCTCGACTTGGGTCAGGGAGTACGACGGACCGCGGGGGGTCGCCGCGGTCTGGGGGCCCTCGCCAGACGAGGTCTTTGCCGCGGCTTCGGGCGGGGTCGCGCTCCACCGGACGAGGACCGGGTGGACCGAGCATTCGACGGGGATTCAGCTGCCGTTGAACGCGATCCACGGATCTGGCCCGCACGACGTCTTTGTCGTCGCCAACGCGGGCAAGATCGCTCACTACGACGGCGAGCACTGGGAACAGCAGTCGTCGGGGACGCGCGCGTTTCTCAACGGCGTGTACGTGGCGGCTCCCAACGACGCGGTCGCAGTCGGAGACGGTGGAGTCATCCTGCACTACGACGGCAGCCGCTGGACCGCACAGCCGTCGGGCACGACCGACTCCCTTACCCAGGTCTGGGGCACGTCGGGCGACGACATCCACGCGTTGGGCTACGAACATCTGCTGCACTACGACGGTCGTACCTGGTCGCCTGTGCCCGGCATCCCGGAGTCGGGCCTCCAACACGTCCGCGGGATGGTCCGCACCCCCACCGGCATCGAATTCGTCGGTGGTCTTGGCACGAGCGCTCGCCTCGAGAGCGGCGAGTGGTCCCGGAGCGAATCGGGCACGACCCTTTCCTTGGAGCGTATCTGGCGCAGCGAATCGGGCACGACCATCGCAGTCGGCGAGTGTGGCGCGATCTTGTGTCGCGCCCCGTGACGGGCGTGGTGCCGACGATGTCATAGTCGTCGTGTGTGGACGCACTATCGACGGCTGCAACGTTGCTCGCTCAACTCGTCACTCGTCGAGGTGACCATTGTCCGAAGGTTTATTTGGCGTGTGCTCCTAGCCGCTTGCTTGACTGGTTCCTGTCATAAGAAGACGCCGCCACAGGACGCACCCGCCGTGCAGCGGCGCGCACCGGATCTGTCCGCGGCGCCGGACCGCGGCCAGCCGCGCGTCCTCCTTGACGTTCCCGTGTCGTTCGACGTCGGCGAGCGCCGCACGCACGCGCCGATGGTCAAGGCCGTTGTCAACGGGACCCCCACGCAACTGATCCTCGATACAGGATCCACCGATCACGTGCTGACGATCGCTTTGGCCCGGGCGGCGGGCCTCAAACACGTGCCGACGGATCCGGGTACCGACCACGCTGGAGCGAGCGTGCCGACGTGGCGGCTTGGCACGGTGGACGCGACGATCGGCGCGCAGTCATTGGTTCTCGACAACGCCGTCGCGATCGAGGGACCAGCACCCTTCGAAGGCTGGGGGGTCGGCGGATTCCTGAGTCCGCAACACCTTCACCCCACCGCCCACACGGTCATCGACCTGCACAACAATCGCTTGATCATGGTCGAGGGTGATGCGAACGCGGTCGCCCGCTGGCTTGCCGCCCGGCTGCCCGACCACGTCCAGCTCAAGCTCCCCCGTGCCCGACAATATTTGACGATTGTGGTCCCCGCGGCGATCGTGCCCTTCGGGACCGTGGACACCATGCTCAACACGGGCGGCCAGCACACTGAGTTCGCACAAACCGCGGTCCCCAGCCTGCGTGGCCCGGCTCCAGACGTTACGGGGTACGGGGTCAGTGGCGTCCCTGTCCGCGGCTACGAGGTCCGAGACAGGACGCTGCGTGTGGACGGAGCAAAGTTCAAGGTCGCGACGCTGCTTGTGCGGCACGACATGGACCCTCCACACGGTCTGGTCGGCATGGACCTGTTGGCCGGGACCGCGCTGATGGTCAGCACCGACCCCACGCAACCTGTCGTGTGGATGGTGCCGGCCGACACGTCCTCGGAATAGTTGGACATCAAGCGCTTGTCCTGACCTCGGCTGCGAGTTCTGGGAGGAGGTCACCATCCCCGCTACGGATACGACGCCGCCTGCCGGGGTCACTCGGTTGTTCGAAGTCGGCGGTGCCGAGATCGACCTTTTCGCGTGCACGTCCGGCCCGACCATCAACGACGTGACGGATGACTTGGACCGGAACGTAGACACTGGCGTCTGGAGAAGCGAGTACATCTCGGGGGTGCGCGATTAAGGCGGCGGCCGTGCAATGGCCGCGAGCGCGGCGTTGTGTTTTCGGATCGCACGAGCGCCGCCGATTGCATCCGCTAGGCGCAAGATCGCGACCGCGACGATCACGAGGGGCCACGCGAGGTACGCGGTGGAGAGAGCCTGCAGGATGAATAGTGCGAGAGCCGTCTTGAATCGTCCGCCGTACAGGTGCCCCGTGCCGAGGCCGAGGACAATGCCGAGCGCGATGGGGACCGCGATCGAACGGGGTCGCAAGGCCGGTACAGTCAGCTCGTCGTCGTCTGTGGTCGCGGGCTCGCTACCGGCGCGCTCGCGCCAGCGCTGGGTCGAGAGGTCGTCGGCGGCCGATCCGTCGTCCTCGGGAGCGATGTGCTCCGCATATTTTGCCTCTTCCAGTAGCTCCTTTGCATCGGACAGCGCCGCGGCCCGCACCATCAGGCGCAGGTCGACATACGTCCCGAGAAATCCGAGCTGAGCGCGGTGGTGTTCGCCATGGATGAACACGACGATCCCTTCCGCTTCGAGCATCGACTTGGTCGCCGCGGCTTCGACCGTGTTGCCGCACGTGGTCAGCAGTACGAGCTCGTCGTCTTGCATGAAGGGTCCCGTTTCCGGTTGCTGGTCATTCTTATGCCAGCACTGCACAGCGCGCAAGCGGGCTTCGTGGTGCGAGCCCTACGTCCAGCGTTTCTTTGGCGCAAGTTCAGAGCGGCGCTTGTCGCTTTCGGGCGTGACCTCAGCCGTCACCTAAGCGCCCAACAGCGACTTCAACCCTGGCCGCCAGGGCTCCGAGGTCGCGAACGATGACGTGGTCCGCGGGGAGCCTATCGATGTACTCCCGTGCCAGCGCCAGCTTGGCCGCGGCTTGGTCCGCTGACCCACTTGCGAGGGCGACCTCGATGGCAACGAGCCGACGCTCGGCGACGGTGTGGGGCGAGAGTCCTGCGGCAGGGGCGGCGGCACGGGCGGCGTCCATCGCCTCGCGGGCAGCTGCGGGTTGCTCGAGTTCGACGAGCATCTTCGCGAGCTGGACTTGCAGTACGGCGTGAGCGAACCGCGATGACGCCGCGTCCGCGGGGGTTTGGCTCAGTGCCGTGCGCAGGGACTCGATCGCGCGCGCCGTCTGACCGCGATGGGCCAGGTCGCGGGCGACAATCACGCTCACTCTTGCGTGCAGGCGTGGCGTGCGAGCTTGCCAGGGGATCTCGACAAACGACGACACGATGCTCGCCGCCGCC
>JAESSZ010000166.1 GCA_016763875.1 Nannocystaceae bacterium | reverse complement strand
GCGGCGGCGACCCAGTCCAGCGGCGCCAGACCCCCGAACCGGTCGTCTGGGCGACGCAGCCGATTGCTGATCTTGTTGAACGCCGCGATCGTGAGGACGGCGATCTCAAGGGTGGCCGCGGTCGCGAATGATCGCATGCGTTCGGGGCGCCCGTCGTAGGCCCAAAACCTGTACGTGACGCCGGGCAGCAGGGACCGAAAGTGCTCTCGGGTGTCGCGGAGGGTGCCCAGCACCCCCTCACGCACGGCGATGGAGGGGGCGATGATGAGCCACTTGTTGAGCCCGTGGCGCTTCGATAACTCGAGAATCGTACGCACGTACGTGTACGTTTTTCCCGTGCCGGTTTCCATCTCGAGCGCCACATCGATGCCCGTGGCGTGCTGCGTCGAGGGGCGAGGCAGCGAGGGCGAAACCGGCAGTCCTGCGGCGGTCTGCGTGCTCTGTAAGTTGGCCAGCAGCGTGATGACGTCCACGGGCAGCATGTTGGGTCGCACACTCGCGATCTCAGGTGTCGGCCGGATTGTTGTATCGGGCGGGAGAGCGGGCGGCCCCTCGAACAGGCCAAGCACGACCTGTAGTGCGTCGTGCTGGTGAGGCAGCTGAGCGTCGAAGTGCAGTTGCATCGCGGGAGTCCTCGCTGCCAAGGGTCAGTATCGGGTGAGAGCAAAGCGTCGTGCGAGGAACAGCGTCGCTGAATCGTCCAAGGCTTGGGCGCGGCACGATACGCGGGCCCCCACGGGCAACGCCCATGTCTCGATCTCGGCTCGGGTCAGGCTTGAACCCAGGAATACGAGGTGCTGACGGCCAGTGCCGTCGACGAAGCACCAGGCATGCTCGCCAACTCGAGTGGGTCTCGCGTCAAGGCGCGCGCCTCCGGCTAGCGCGGCGTGCCACGGGCTCGCGGCGGCAGCGTCGGACTCGCCGAGACGAAACGCCCGCAACGATTCGCCGTCGGGCAGGGCACGCTCGATCCGCGCGCGTCCGATCGCCGAGACGGTCGTCAACCCTTGCGCCGCCGCCTCCGAGTTTGGGGGAGTCGGCTCATCGAGGTTGACGCTGATCGTCCGTCGTGTCCCGCCGTCGGCGGTGTTAAGCGAGCTTGCGGCGTGGGCCATCGTTCCCGCGCCCGCAAAAAAGTCCAGCGCTAGACCGTCCGCAGGCATACCGAGCGTCAAACATCGTGCGACCAGTTCAACCGGCTTGGGGTGGTCGAAAACGGCCGCACCCATCAACTGACGCAGGGCTTGGGTCCCACGCTCGGACCGCATGGCGGGCTCGTCCCACAGGGAGCGTACCTTGGTAGTGCTTTTGCGGCTCTTTTCGAACACACGCCAACCACCACCTCGGACCGGTCGCGCGACGACTTCGCTGGCAGCGGCATTTCCCGCGACCAGGGCTGCGGCCAGCTTGGGTTGTCCCCACCGCCACACGCTGCCCGCGCCCTTGGACGACTTAGGAATGATCTCGATACTGCCTTCGGAGGGGCTCAGCGCGATGGCGAAGGTGCCGTTGGCATCGTCCTGCGCCGTGGGGTCGACCCAGATCGGATACGCGAGATTGGGTCGGTTGGCGGGGGTGAATTTGGGGTTTCGATTCCTGAGTTCACGCAGCTCGTACAGTCCGCGGTCATCGGTGCGGGCCCCGGGAGCGGCAGCGCGGGGGAGCTCTGCGATCGGCGCGTCGGGGGTTTTTCCGTAGCAAAGGATGTACTCGTGGGTGGTCGCGATCCTCAGGTAGTCGCGGCCGCCACGGTTAGACACCACGACGATCTGTCCGATGAAACAACTGGCGCCCAGCACCTCGTCCAGCAGCAGTCGTAGGTTGGCCACCTCGTGGTCGTCGATGCTCACGAACAGCACGCCGGTCTCGGCAAGCAGCTGTCGGGCGACGGTGAGCCGAGGCAGCATCATCGCCAGCCAAGCGGAGTGATAGCGGCCGGACGTCACAGGGTTGGCGACCAGGACGTTGCCCTCGGTATCGCGTTGCCCCGATGCCAGTAGGTAGGCATCGGCGCCTTCGGCCCAGCGATCGCGATACACGAAGTCATGTCCGGTGTTGTAGGGCGGGTCGATGTAGATGCAGTCGACGCGGCCGGCGTAGGCGGGCACGAGCAGCTTCAGGACTTCAAGATTATCCCCTTCGATGAACGCGTGGTTCGAGGGACTCGCCGGGTCCCAGCCTGGCTCGGCGACGAGGTGGCTGCGCGTGGCGGCGTCCAGCAGAGCAATAGCGGCGGCCTTTCCCGCAAACGTCAGCCCGTATCCCTCCACGGTTTCCTTATCGCGCGGGCGTGGCGGTACGGCCGTCGTCGGCGAGCGTCACGCGGATGCGCTGCCCCGCGAAACGAGCCCCGTCAGCGAGCGTCAGGTCGACTTCGAGGTAGTTGCCCGATAGCGCGGCCCATTGTTCGGACCGCTTTTTGGGCTGTCGATTGACGACCACATCCAACTCGCGGCCGGCATGGGCCTGTCGGAACGACGCGGCCTTGGTGGATGACAGCGCACGGAGCACCCGGCTGCGGCGCGCAATCTCGCCTGGGTCGATCTGTTGCGCCATGGTGTCCGCCGCCGTGCCTGCGCGTCGGGAAAACGAAAATACGTGCAGATACGAGAGCGGCAGCGCTTCGAGCTGGGCGACGGTGCGATCGAAGGCGTCGATGTCTTCACCGGGAAAACCAACGATGACGTCGGTACCGATCGACGGGGTGTCCAGCGCCGCGTGTGCGTCGGTGACCGCCCGGACGAAGTCTCGGCAGTTGTGTCCACGCCGCATCGCTCGCAGCGTGTCATCGTCGGCACTTTGCACGGGCATGTGGAGATGCGCGCACAGCTGCTGGGGATGGGCGGCAAGCAAGCCTATGAGGGCATCGTCGACTTCATGCGGGTCGATGGAGGACAGACGCAGTCGGGCTGCGCCCAGGTGGGGCACGATGGCGCGCACCAGGTCGTGGATCGTCAGCCGAGGCCGCAAGTCGCGTCCCCAGGTGCCCAGGTGAATACCGGTGAGCACAACTTCTGGGCTGCCCTCGGCGAGCAAGCCTCGCAACTGCTGCAGCGTTTCGTCGACCGGCAGGCTGCGCGAACCGCCGCGGACAGACGGCACGATGCAAAAACTGCACGCGTAGTTACAGCCGTCTTGGACCTTGAGCAGTGCGCGGGCACGTTCGCCTTTTGCCGCGGCTATTGGGGTCATCGGCATCCGGCGCGTGAGACGCGTGACCGAGACCAGGGTTGGACCGCTGATACGGGCATCCGGCGACGCCGCGTTGTTTGCCTGATCGCCAGACCCACTTGCTGCGCCGAGCACTTGGGTGACCGCCGCGGCAACCTGGTGCTTGTCGGCGTTGCCCAGCACTGCACCAACGCCCGGCATCGCAGCGGCGCGTTCGGGATTGGCGTCCACAAAACACCCGGTCAAAACAATCTTGGCGCCACGCCGGGTCCAGCGCCGGACCGCGCTGCGTGCGTCCGCATCGGCCCGATGGGTGATCGTGCACGTGTTGAGCACCACCAGGTCCGCCTCGTTGGGGTCCGCGACGATCTTGTGTCCGGCGGCCCGCACCAGCTCGGCCATCGCGTCCGATTCGGAGCGATTGAGGCGGCATCCGTGCGTGGTCACAGCGACGAGCACGGGCGAGGGTTAGCACGTCGTGGTAGCGACGTCGCG
>JAESSZ010000165.1 GCA_016763875.1 Nannocystaceae bacterium | reverse complement strand
CTGGGCATGGCCGAGGCGGTCACCGCGGGCGACCGAATCCTCATGGACGACGGCAACCTTGAGTTGAGCGTCGACGCGGTCGAGGACAACCACGTGATCACGACGGTGGTCCAGGGCGGTCTGCTCACCTCCAACAAGGGGATCAACTTGCCCGGGGTGGGGCTGGACATGCCCGCCCTCACCGACAAGGACAAGGTCGACCTTGAGTTCGCGCTCAACCTCGGCGTCGACGCCATCGCGCTGTCGTTCGTGCGGCGGGCTGAGGACATCCTCGAATGCAAAGCCCTGATGGCCAAAAACGGCCGAGTCAGGCCGATCATCGCAAAGCTCGAAAAGCCCCAGGCCATCGACAACCTGGAAGAGATCATCGACGCCTCTAACGGGGTGATGGTGGCGCGCGGCGATCTCGGCGTCGAGATGGGGCCAGAGGCCGTACCGATCATTCAAAAGCGGGCGATCGAGTTGGCGAACGCGCGCGGCAAGCTCGTGATCACCGCGACGCAGATGCTCGACTCGATGATCCGCAACCCGCGGCCGACACGAGCCGAGGCTTCCGATGTCGCCAACGCCGTGCTCGACGGCAGCGACACCCTCATGCTCTCGGGCGAGACCGCAACCGGGGCGCACCCGGTGCTCGCGGTACGCACGATGGACTCGATCATTCGCAGAACCGAGACTGCGCCCCGCAACTGGAACGCGCAGCCGGCCGACCTCGAACTCGGGCACACGACCAACGCCATCGCCCGCGCGGCCGTGAGCGCGGCCCGCAGTTGGAGGGACACCAAAGCGATTGTCACGTACACTGGCTCCGGTGGGATCGCTCGGCTCGTCTCCGAGTACCGCCCGCAGCTCCCGATCTACGCCTTCACCCGCAATCCCGAGACGTACCAAACGCTCGCGTTGTACTGGGGCGTGACTCCCGTGCTGTTTTCCCCGTCATCGGCCGACGGCGAGACGATCTTCATCGACCTCGACCAAGCCCTGCTGCGGCGCGGCTTCCTCAAGAAGGGCGACCGGGTCGTGATCACGTTCGCCCATCCGATCCAGGCCGAGAAGTCGGTGAACCTGCTGAAGCTGCATCAGGTCGGCGAGACCCTGATGCAGTCCTGACGGACGGCGAGCCAGAAAATCACCTTGTCGCTGCCTAAGTCGCGTGCTAGATAGCCTCCCCGAACCGCGCGAGGGTGGTGGTATTGGTAGACACGCCAGACTAAGGATCTGGTGGGAGTAATCCTGTGGGAGTTCGAGTCTCCCCCTTCGCACTTCGAAATAACGCCCGGCCGGCACTCGCCAGCTGGGCGTTGTTGCGTCCGCGGCTGGAGCCTACGGTCCGCTCACGGGCTCGGGAAGGCGCCCGCCCACGGCCCGCTCGAGTTCGGCGCGCGCGACCCAGTACGCATGGCGAGCCTCGAGCAGCTCGTGTTGCGCCTCGACCTGCCCCTCGCGGATCTCGAGCAATTCAAAGGCACCGATCAACATCGCGTTGTAGCGCTCCATCGCGCGCGCCCCCACCACCATGCGCCGCGGCAACACGGTCTCGCGTACGTACGCCGCTTTTTGCGCGAGCCGTCAGCAACGCAACTCGGCGCTCCCGGATCTGCGAACGAGCGTCCACCGCGAGCTGTTGCATGCTGTGCTGGGCCATCCGCAACTGCGCGCCCAAGCGGGCGATGTCTGCGTGGCCCGGATCGAAAATGGGTATCTCGATCGAGAGCGAGGGACCCACGACCCACTCATGGCCCGCATCGTTACCCACCTCATTGCGAGCCTCGACTCCCACCTCGATCGCGGGAATCAAGCCACGACGACGCAACTGCAGCGCGTAGTCCATCGACTCGACCTCGAAGCGGGCGGCCGACAGGTCGAGCCGCTGCTCGATGCCGAGTTGCTCGAGCCGGGCCAAGTCGCTCTCCTCGTCGGGCGGATCTTGAAGCGTGGTCGCGAGACGCCAGCCGAGTTGGGGGCCCCACAGACCGAGTTCGCGGTTGAGCGCCTCGCGGCCCATCGACTGTTGCAAGGCCGCGTCCGCGAGGGCCAAGCGCGCGTGGTCCAGGTCCGAGGCAAAGAGCTGGCGGTCCAACTCGCTGAGGTTGCCCGCCTCGAAGATCCGAGCCGCCAACTCGTCGGCGACCTCGGCACCCTGCACCAGCGTGCGTTGCAAGCCGTACTGAGCGACCGCCGCCTGCATGCCCGCGTAGGCGACCTTCACATCGCGCAGCAGCGTTAACGTTTCGTCGGCGACGCGGACAATCGCGCGCTGCAATTGCGTGCTGGCCAGACGTTTTTTGGCGGGAATGAGGAACGCGCTAAGCAGGCTCTGCGACAACCCTAGCCCTCCGCCCAGGCCATTTCCCCGGGTTGAGATCACCACGTCGCCACCAAGGGTCGGGTTTTGCAGCAAGCCCGCTTGCACGAGATCCGCTTGGGCGACGCCGAGTCCCTCGAACGTCGCTGCGAGACCGCGGTTGTTGAGCGCCGCAATGCGCGTGGCCGCCTCGACCGTCAGAGGTTTGGACAGCAGCTCCTCCACGCGACGCTGCACGTCCTGCAGCGCCTCGGCATCGTTCCGATCCACGACGACATCGTCCAACCCCGTGCGCGCAGACAACTCGTCGGCGAGTTCGCCCCGCGGGCCCGCCGGACTCGTGGACGCACAGGCCGAAACCAGAGCGGCCATCATGAGAACGTGGCGCGTCATCGATGGCCCTTGTGCTCAGCTGCGGTGGGCTCAGTCGCGGCAGGCTCGGATGCGGCAGGCTCGGCGGGAGGCGTCGGTTCGACATCCGGCTGACCGCCATGGCCTGCATGACCTGCGTGGCCGCCGTGACCTGCGTGGCCTCCCCCGAGCTTGACCCCCTCGAACGCCGAGCGCGTCAGATCTGGCGGTTCGGGTGCTGGGGGCGCTGGGGCCGACGCATTGGCTGCGTCCCGCTCGGCCGGGGACTCCGGCAACCCCTGCGCCCGGCATGCGGACAAAGCAACAATCCCAGCGAGAAGCGCCGGGTAGACCGCCAAGCAGTATTTCATCTTAGAGTTTGATCCCGTCGCGTGCGAGGTCTTCGGGCCGGGCCACGTCGGCCTGCGTCCCAGGTGGATTGTCGTACCAACCGGGGTCGTCGTAGCTCGTCAGCCCGTCGCGTACTTTCACGATCGTGAACATGCCGCCCATCGTGATGTAGTCGTGCGGACCTTTGCCACCGACCATGGGAATGCTGTTGTCGGGCACCTTCATGCCCATCAACGCCATCTCGCCCATCCCCTGTTGCCCCATGGTCATATACCCAGGCAGCAGATGGCCCGCGCGAGCGTCAACCGAGCCCGCCTCAACCCCCATTGTGTTGGGAATCTCGTGCCCCATCTGATTCATGACGTGATGGGTCATGTGGCAGTGCATCGCCCAGTCCCCGGGTTCATCCGCAATGAACTCGACGTCGCGCGTACTCCCCGTCGGCACCAGCACTGTCGTTTCCGGCCACTGCGCTGAGGCCGGCAGGCGGCCGCCATCCGTCGCGGTGATCTTGAAATGAAAGCCATGCAGATGGATCGGGTGGTGATCCATCGCGCTGAGATTACCCAGCCGGATCCGCACCCGATCGCCGGTCTTGCACACCAGCGGCACCGTGCCCGGAAAAGCCTTGGCGTTCATGGTCAAGATGTTGAAGTCGGACATCTCGTTCGGGTCGGGGCGCGAGGTCCCCGGCACGATCTTCCACTCGCTGAGCATGATGACGAAGTCGCGGTCCACCGCGTAGCCCTTCGGTGGATTGCGGGGGTGCACGACGATCATGCCCGTCATCCCCATCGCCATCTGCGTCATCTCGTCATGGTGAGAGTGGTACATGAACGTGCCGTGCTGGCGAAACGTCCACTCGTACATGAACGTCTCGCCGGGTGCGATCGCACGTTGGTTGAGCCCACCGATGCCGTCCATACCGGCCGGCAAGTAGATGCCATGCCAGTGCACGGTCGTCGGCGCACCGAGTTTGTTGGTCACGTAGACCCGCACGTGGTCGCCCTCGACCGCCTCGATCGTCGGCCCGTGACACACGCCGTTGTAGCCCCAGCACTTCGCCGAGAGGCCGGGCGCGAAGCTGTTGTCCACCTCCTCCGCGATGAGGTGGAAGACCTTGACGCCATCGACGATCTAGAACGGCAATGTGACGCCACCGGGGGTCGTGGTAGGCACGTAGTCTCGACCCGGTAGCCCCGGGGGATCCGCCGCGCGCGCGGGGCCGCCCGAGTAGCTGCGTTCCCAGGCATAGCCCCCGCCAGACGCTGCCTTGGCGTTCCTGCTGCTGAGCGCCACGGCCCCACCGGCGACCGCAGCCCCCATCAGTGCCCTACGTCGAGAAAAGCTGGTGTCGCTCATATCGTGCCACGTGCGGCCCCGGAGACTTCAAGCGCCATTGCCGCGCGCCCAACAAGATGTCGCAGATCGCCGCCATGCGCAAGCGCAGTCGGTGCACCGCCGACGCGGCTGCAGGCTAGTGTTTCGGTCGCCATTCGACCCAATCGATGCTCGCCGAGCATCCGCCCGCGACGACGTGCTGCACGAACGCTACAGCGTGTAGGGCGTAAATCGAGCCTTGCTCTGCCGACCGCGATTGAACGACGCCAGTTCGGCCGCAGTGAACGCATCGGTACTTCCCTTTGGAATGTGCCGCCGGATAAACGCCACGATCTTGGTCCGCGCACGCTGTCCCGCGTCGTGGCGAATGGTGTCGATCTTGGAGGCTTCAGAGTCCGTGAACTCTCCGAGATCGACAGCGAGGCCTTCTTCGCAGTCGTCCCAGGTAGCGAAGATGAGCGCGCGTCGGGTCCACGGTGGTTCATCGCCGCGCCAGATCTCAAGTAGGTCGCGATACAGCTGCGACAACTGACCATCGATGTTCTTTTCGGCGAACGCGACCGCCATCCCTAAACGCATGTCGCGGGTCGCGGCGAGTAACCGCTGCTTGCGTTTGATCCACAGCTTCATCCCCTGCTTCTTGCGGATCAGATCGCCGACGTGGCTCAGGTCGTTGAGGGTCGGGATCCGACGAGTCCGATAGTGGTCTGTGAACCGAATGCGGCCGTCGGCCAGAAGCTCGGCCGTCCACTGTGCCGTTGGCTCGGGATCGCGAAAGACCAACCGACCGTCGGACTGCCGTTTGAACCCGGCGTCGGCCGGCGTTCGCACCACGCCAGCGTCGGCTG
>JAESSZ010000164.1 GCA_016763875.1 Nannocystaceae bacterium | reverse complement strand
TGTCGACTCCCACACGGGCACACGCGCACCGTCGAGTTGGTCGAAGTCCCGATGCTCGGAACCGCCGCAGGGCTCGCCCGCAGTCGGGTCCCCCGTGCACCGTGATCCACTATGGATCTCGTAGTGCAGGCGTGCACCAGGATGCATCGTCGTCGTTGATGTGTAGCGGATCGTCGCCGCCGCCATCCAGGTACGAAGGTCTAGATCGCGCTCAGACCCGCGCTGCAGCCACCCCTCGACTTCGTAGTCCAACTCGTCTGAAAGATCGCCGGTCATCCGCGCACCAGGCATGATGAAAGATCGGTCTCGCGTCGGATCGGTCTCGCGCGCGCCAAGCCGCTGGAGGATCACCGCCGCATGAAGCTCCGCGGCGGGGTGGAAATCGAACCCCAGGTCGCCGTAAGCCAAGTGGTCACCGCGGCCCCGTACGCTGGTCTCGGTGTCATCGGGGCCGACGACGGTAAACGACTCAGGTCGTGCCGCCAGCATGTACGAGAGGTCAAGGGACGCCTTGCCAACGTTGAGCTGCGCTCTCACCCCATCGAATGCTCGTCCCGCAATATTGAACGGCGAGCTGTGAAAATGGCGACGGCTTCCGTACACGATCTCCTGCCGACCCACACGGATGAACCCCGAGACAGAGCGGTTCGTCTCGCCGCCAACTTCAATGTAGCCCTGGTGTAGACCCGTGAACGGATTGCTCGAGATCAGTCCACCCTGCCCCCACGCACGCACGTCTTGGAATTGGGCGACGACCGTGAGCTCCCGATAGCGGGCCTTGATCCCCGCTCGCACGCCTTCGACGACCCTCCAACTGTCGGTAGTGGGATCGGGACTATTTCCGGCGTTGGCCCGCGCCTCGCCCCGAAGGTTGATCCGCAACAGCGGCGTAAAAACCGGCCGATCCTCCGTAGCGTCGGCATGCGTCGCCGCCTCGGGGGCCTGGACTGCCGCGTGAAGAATCGCCGGAAGCAGGCACAAGACGGCAACTATCGTCCCACGGACCCAATGAAGCGGGCGCATCGTGACGCACCCTACGATAATTCCACCACCGCGGTCGCACTTACGGTGCGATACAGTGCGTCCGTAATGCGAACGCGAACAACTGCCGCGGCCATGTTGCTCTGTCTGTCATGCAGCGGTGACGACAACGCTGCCGACGACGCGGCGGGTTCGAGCGACGGCAGTACCGCCGCGGCAACGGGCAACGACGGCCGAGATGACGGGCAAGACGACGGCCAAAACGACACCACTGGCCCAGATAGCGCCACGACGGGGAGTGAGAGCGGGCCCGATCCTGACGGCACTGGCAGCTCCGAAGGGACCGACGGGACCACCGAGGAGCGCCCCATGGAACCGGGCCCTGTCGTGGTCTACGTGACAGACGGAAACTCGGCGCTGCAACTGTGGTCCGTCGACGACGACACGGGAGCCCTCACAATGCAGGCCAGCTACGACGTCGGCACGGGGGCCGCTCAGCTGGCCGTACACCCCGATGGACTGCACTTGTACGCGACAGGCCGCGGCGGGGACGGCAACCGAGTCATCGCCTACGAAATCGCTGCGGCCGACGGCACGCTCACCGAACTCGGGGTGACGCAGCTCGAGATCGACCCGGTGTACTGGTCGATTCATCCGTCGGGCAACTTCGGGTTCTCGGCTTCGTTCGGCGGCGACGAGATCGCCTCGTGGGAAATCGCGGCTGACTACACGGTTGCCAATGGTGCCGTGACGGTGCTCGACTCAGGCGACGAACCCCACGCCATCGTTCCTCACCCGGGCGGGAGCTGGGTCTACGTCCCGCACCGCGGCACCAACGAGATCATCCAGTACTCGGTGGACGCCGCCAGCGGTGCACTTGCGGCGGTCGACACGGTGGCTGCAACCCCAGGCGCGGGCGCGCGGCATCTCGCCTTCGACGCGGCGGGCGAGCACGCGTACCTGGCCAACGAGTTCTCCGACAGTGTCACGCACTTCACGGTCGATACGACCACGGGGGCGCTGACCACGATGGCCACCTTGCCGACGATTCCGAACGGCTTCGACCCGGGCGCCAACACGTGCGCAGACGTCCATGTCACGCCCGACGGCCACGCGGTTTACGTGTCCAACCGGGGACACGACTCGCTTGCGATGTTCTCGGTCGACGCCATGACCGGAGTTCTCACCCCTCTCGGAGAGATCGACACCGAGCCAGTACCGCGCGAGTTTGAGGTCGATCCCACCGGCCGCTTCGTCTACAGCGCAGGTCAAGGATCTGGGGACATGGCGGGCTACACCATCGACGAGGCCGGTTCGCTCTCTGCGGGCGCGACCGTCACCATCGGAGGCAGCCCAGCGTGGGTGCTCGCCGTCGAGCTTCCGCGCTAGCAGTCTCACCACTGCGCCCTAAATCCGCTGCACGCCCTGCTGCACTTCGCGGTTGACGAAGGTCATCACAAAACGCGACGATCACCTGTGCGCTCGGTTCGACGGGGCGATGGCGGTTTGGAATCGGTCCTCCGCTTCGCGGGAGAGTCCTTCGCCGAGCCACGTCCGGTTGAGTTACCGGTCGGCGTGGCTTGGATCTACACCGCCGCGTCCCCGGAACGCAGCGGCCGCACAAACGAAGACGCGCTGGCCGTCGCCGAATCCGATGACGGCGTGCTGCTCGCGGTCGCCGACGGCGTAGGTGGCCGACGCGGTGGACATCGCGCCTCCTCAATCGTGGTCGACACCATCGCCCACGCCCTCGAGTACCCCACCCCCGCCCCCGAGGGCCGCGTCGTCGACGCGATTCATCGGGCGAACTTGGAGCTCACCCGCGACCCCGAGGCCGGTGCCACAACGGTCGCGGTCGTCGAGCTAACCGGCGACCGCATGCGCTGCTATCACGTCGGCGATTCGACGATGGTCGTGTCGGGACAGCGCGGCCGGGTCAAGCTCCGCACCGTCGATCACTCGCCGGTCGGGTACCTGCTTGCCGCCGGAACTATCACCGAGGAAGAAGCGATTCAGCATTCCGAGCGGCACTACGTGTCCAACGCGGTGGGCGACCTGGCGATGCAGGTCGAAGTCGGGCCCGATGTCGGCCTCGCTCTCAGGGACACCGTAGTCATCGGCACCG
>JAESSZ010000163.1 GCA_016763875.1 Nannocystaceae bacterium | reverse complement strand
GCCACTGCGGGAGCCTGTCGTCGTGGCCGAGGTGGGGCCACCCGCCACTGTGTCGCCGCTGGCTTGGCCGGACGATGACATGCCGCTCGGTCCGTCCGCGCCGCCCGTTTCGGTCTGGCAGCCCAGCGCAAGCACGCCGAGCAGTGGTAGTTGCGTCAGTGCTTTCACGCGCCCTCCTCACAGCAGTAGGTGAACACACCGCTTGGCTCGACAGTCCCTGTCGCGGTTGCCTCGGTCAGTCGTTCGCAGCGCGCAGGGGTGTCGATCTCGACGCGGAGCGACGCCACGCCGTCGAGGGGGCCGCTGCATGTGTCTTGCTCAACCGCCACGAGTTCGTCTCCCGAGCAGTCTGAGCTGGCGAATGCCTGGACGGATCCCGAACAGGTCACCGCCTGGGGCTCGCTGCAGGTGCACGCTGTACACGCGCGGCTTTCGTCCACCACGCCGTTGAACACCAGCGTCTTGGCCGAATAGGGGCTCGCGCTGGGGCACATCTCGTCGCCCGACTTGAACACACACATCTCGGCTTCGAAGTCCTGGGGCGCACTTGGCAAACACACCCCACCGCTGCCGCCGCAACTCTCGCCCGTAATAGCGCCTGAGCACGCACTGATGAGCGGGCCCCATTGCGGGGTTGGCATGTCGACCGTGAGGCTCGGCCAGCACGGTAGTTTTCCAAATCCGCTGACGTTGACGGTGAGGCTGCCGGTCGTCGGGGTCACGGGCGTGCAAGCGTTTTCTTCGGCGCTGAGGAACTCGGAGTAGCTATCGCACTGCGCGGAGTCTTCGTGCCGCCAAACGCCGCTGTAGCAGTGCGCGGCCAGATCGAGGCTGCAGTCGCACTCGCATGTCGTCGGGCCAGGAGGGATGTACGACTCGAAGAACGCGAGGCTCGCGTCGGGCCAGGGCGTGGGGCACGCCGTCGGATCGCGATCGTCTTGGCCGAACTGCCGGACGATCGGTCCCTGCCACCCCTCGGGTGCCGTCGACCCGCACACGTGGCCCACGCCGCAGGGGCCCGACCCCGCGGTCTCGTCGCTACCGACCACCGCGCTATCGCCCGTCGAGAGCGCAGCTGACGTCCCGTGCGCCGTGGTACCCGCCTCGGTGCCTGCTGCGGACATGTCGTCGCTGCAGCCAAACCACAGCGCAACGCCCAACGGCCACCAACGTCGCGGGTGCAGCATGCCTTCCACCGTAGCACTGCCTGCTCGCCGCACCCACCCGCTGTCCCTAGCCCGGTCCCAGTCCCTAGCCCTCGGGATCGAGGAACTGCGTCAGGTCGCCGCCGCCGATCTCGTAGAACGAGTTTTGAGCCCAGCCGCCGACCCAAAAGTGATTCATGGCGCCAAGCCCGAACCCCTCCACGGGCGCGCCGTTGTCTTCGGCGTACGAGAACAAGTTCTCTTGCACCCAACCAACATCGGGGTCGTGGCGATACTGGCCGATGAAGTTGCTCGTCATGTCCGAGACGTACACGTACACGGTGCCCGTGCTCGCGTCGGTGACCACATCCATGCCGTCCATGTGATCGCCGGACAGGACCGGGAACTCAAACGCGTAGCCCCAGGTCATGGTCTCGGCGTCGTACTGGAACACACGTCGCGCCGACTCGTTGCCGGAGTACCAGACGTCGTTGATCTCGTCGTAGCCAAGAAACGCGAGGTACTTGTACTGCAGGCCTGCGAGCCACGGTGGTGCGGGAGCGACCTGGGAGGTTACGCCCGTCGCCAGATCGTAGCGTGAGATCTGCAGCGGACCCGCCCACGTCAGCGACGTCGCCGTCGCGTGGAGTTCCATCTGATGCGGGATGGCCCCGTCGTTGCTGATCGGAAACGACTCGACGAACGTGAAGACGCGCTCCTCGATGACGCCTTGTGCATCGACGTAGTCCGGGTGCTGGTTTGGCTCGAGCACGCCATCACCATCGCTGTCGAGCAGCGTGACGTCGTACGCCCCGGCGACCAACTCGCTGCCCGAGTACCCGACAAACCAGATGCGATTGTCGAAGCTGTCGACGTCGGAGATCGTGTTGAAACCATCGGCAGTAGGAGAGAATGTTGAGTACAAGTAGTACTCGCCGGTTGGTTCGACCGACCCAATAGGCGCCAGCGGTGAGCAGCCCGGCACGCTGATATCGCAGAACTGCTGCGCGGCGGGATCGCAGACCTCGCTCGTCTCCCACTGTGCGACGCCCTGGGTATTGCACGCCATCAAACGCGGGCCCTTGCAGCTCCACTGCCCTTCCACGCACGCCACGCAGCCGAGGTCTGGGACACATTGCTCGGGCGCGCAACTCGTTTCGTCTTCGATGGCACCGTCGCCGTCGCACAGCACTGCCGTCCGCTCGTCACAGAAAATTCCGACCGGCTTCTCTTTGCAGAACGAGTCACCGCCGACATCGAACTTCGGCGCATCCGCTGTGGTGTCATCCAGCGGAGGCTCGTCGATCTCGCCGGTCGTGGGGGTGGTCTGTGGCGTCGAGACTCCGCCGCCGTCCGTCGTCCCGTCGCTGTCCTGGCCGCCAACGGTCGGCTGGACCCCCGTCGAGGGGCGGCTGTCCTGCGAGCCCGAACCGCACCCGACGAGCGCGAGCACCAGGGCGGTAGGCCACGCCTGCAACGTCCCCGCCGCGTGAGTCAGCGAGGTCGCTTGGGTCAGCGTCGAGTGCGCGTGCATGCGCTGGGTTGGACACCGGATATTGGGGTCTTGCCGGCCATCTGCCGAACGACTGCTCGCTCGCGTACGGCTACGTCTAGCCCATGCGCAACGCGTCTAGCCCATGCGCAACGCGTCTAGCGCGACGACCAGGGCATCGGCGTCGGCGTACCGGTCCTCAGGTGCCTTCGCCAGGCAGCGCATGACCACGCGCTGGAGGTCGGCGGGGAGTTGCGCGCCGAGCCGTTCCGAGGGCAACTCGACCTCCCCGCTGACGTGCAACTGAAGCAACTGCATCGAGTTGGTGGCCGAAAACGGGGGTCCGCCCGTGATCGCGAAGTAGAGCACTGCCCCCAGTCCGTACACGTCCGCAGGGGCATCGACCTCATGGCCGCTGGCACCCTCGGGGGACAGATACGCTGGTGTTCCGGTAACCCAACCGGTGCTGGTCAGTCGTGTCTCGCTGCGGTCGGTGACCCGCGCGATACCGAAGTCGAGGACTTTCACAAAGTCCTTCTCTCCACCCAAGTCTGCGATGAAAAGGTTCTCGGGCTTGAGGTCGCGATGAATGATCTGATGGCGATGCGCCTCGCCGATCGCGGCGGCAGCTTGCCGAACGAGATGCACGGCTCGCCGCGGATCCAGAGCGCCGCACCGGGTGATGAGCTGGTGCATGTCCTCGCCGGACAGCAGCTCCATCGCGTAGTACCAAAGCCCGTCGTCGGTCACGCCATGGTCGAAGATCCGCACGGTGTTGGGGTGCGACAGCGCAGCGGTTGCCATGATCTCACGTTCGAACCGCTCGACCGCCCTGGGGTCGGTACCCGAATCAGGCGTCAAGATCTTCAGCGCGACGTTGCGCTGCAGTGGCTCGTGCCAGGCGGTCCAAATCTCGCCCATCCCGCCGTGGCCGATGCG
>JAESSZ010000162.1 GCA_016763875.1 Nannocystaceae bacterium | reverse complement strand
GTTTTGCGTCGAGGCGGGCGTACGGTTTCCGGTTGGCCACGTTGTGGCGGGCCGATGGGCGCACTGCGGCGGTTTCGTGGCGAGTGCCGCGTCTCAACCGCGTCTGTAGCATCGCCGGGCTTATTCGCAGAAGACCTCGCCACCCAATAAGAAGTTGTTGCCGGGAGAGAAGTTGGCGAGTCGGCCGCCGAGGTAAACATGAGGTGTCCCCGCGACGGCAACGTTGCCCACGCCGTCGTCCACATACGTCGACAACCATGACGCGGCGGGCTCGGCGTCGGCCTGCCCTCCGCTAAACCACCAGCGATTGGCGGTCGACACGGCGGCGCCTGGCTGGCTCAGGAAATCCAAGGTAGAGCGGTCGCGAACGACGATGTCGGACTGCTGGGCACCTGGGGCGATTGCCCACAACTCCGTCTCCGCGATCCAAATGTCTTGGGCCGTGGTGCCTCCGACCGTTCGTGTGTAGCCCTGGCCCGCCCACGGCTCAGCCTCGCGGATCGGTGGCGGTAGCGTGAGCCCGATGTGGCCCAGCGCGGGGGCGTAGCCGGCTCTGATCATGAAGGGGGCCTCGGCGTCCCAGCCGTACTTGGCCTGCACTGGCCACGGCGCTGGGCCGTTCCAGTTGCCAAACAGAAATACGAGTTGTGATCCCTCGACCCAGACCCAACCCGCGCCCGACTGGGTGGTGGCACACCCCTCGTCGTACTCGCGCCAACGGATCCGGCCTTGGTCGGTGATCTCCAGGGCCATCGAGTACGCCAAGGTCGGCCCGCTGGTCGGGAGTACCCAAGTGCCGATGAGGTCCGTTTCGAGGACGGAGTCGCCGAAGGACTGCGGTGCCGGAAATCCGGCCGGTGGCTCGAGCAACTCACCACCGGTCGAGCCGTCGGATTCGTCGGATTCGTCGGATTCCTCGCCGTCCGTGTCGCCTTCGCTTGCGGTGCCGCCCGAGGTCGTATCGGTGTCGTGCACCGAGTCGCCCGAGCCCGAGCCCGTGTCGGCAGATCCCTGAGTGCCATCGCTCGCGGCGGTATCGCGGGAGGCGTGGTCGGACCCAGATACGTCGGCGTCGGGAGCCTCGGTATCAAAGACCTCGCAGATCGCGCCCTCCTGGCTGCAAACTGAAAAGCGCTTGCCTTCAAGACCGCAGCTGGCGGCGCTGAGTGCGAGGGCGATGACAGCGGCTTTCGTTGGGTCGGCGATGGTCACGGATGTCAGCCCCGTCGCAAGAGCGAGGATGACCCCTACATCGTCCGTTGCCGGTCAGAGTTGAGCGCCGAAAACGCCCGTCCTACTCGCCGGTTTCACGCTTACGCCGCTCGGCCTCGGCCTTCCGCTCTTTGCGGCGTTCCCACGCTTCCGCCCGCCCACGCAGTCGTACCCAGCGTTTGACCTTGACGTCGCTCTTGTCCAGTCCGTGCCGCAGTCGGATCGTGTCCAGCGGCTGGGCGCCCACGTCGTCCGCGCAGTCGGTGGTCAGCAACGATTTCTGCGTGCTCTTGGTCCGCAGCAACTCCATCGGGTCGTACGGGCCGTCTCTCCACACCGTGTCCGGCGACGGGATCGGGTAGGTGATCTTCACGAGTTCGACTTCCTTGGGAAGCACGCCATCGTGGTCCATCGCCCACTGGCGACAGTGAAAACGGGAGTGCCACTTTTGGTACCAGCTGCCCTTGCCGCCCTCGCTGCCCGCGACGCGGCGGTTGATCTTGCGCTGCCGGGTATAGAAGATCCAAGGCACTGGGCGCTGGGACGGGTGATACATGTCCGTGTTGAGGTCGTAGACCTCGCCGTCGTGGTCGGTCAC
This sequence comes from Nannocystaceae bacterium, assembly GCA_016763875.1. Classification (GTDB taxonomy): domain Bacteria; phylum Myxococcota_A; class Polyangia; order Nannocystales; family Nannocystaceae; genus JAESSZ01. The sequence continues at coordinate 4,321 of JAESSZ010000162.1, read as the reverse complement.
CAGTACCCGCAGGTACACGTTGCGACGCGGTGGGTTGGGGGCGAACATTTTCCACCCCTGGGTCGTCTGGGACATGCCCAGCCACCACTCGAATGGTGCGCGCGCGGCGATGCGCCACGACATGATCGACTTGTCGGGCAGTAGCCACACCGCGACGGCGACCGTTTGGTAGATGAACAAGCAGCTGACGAGCAGGCGACCGAGAGGGCCGTACGCCCACGGTGCCGTTAGGAATCGCTCCTCGGCGGGTTGGCCGTCGGGCCCATCGTCGCCCGGACGCTGCACGACGATTAGGCTCTCTTTGGCCGCGCGTGTTCGCATCTCGCGGAGGGTGGAGCCGAACAAGAACAGCAAGAGTCCCACCAGGGTCCACCCGTAGTGGACATGGTCCTCAAGGTGCATCCAGACCCCAGCGGTTGCGATGACTCCGCCACCGACGAGGGTCAGCAGCGGGAGCGTCGCCGCGTCGCGATGCAGGTGCGGCAGGGTCGGATCTTCGGCGGGAATCGGAGCCAGGCCGTTGCGAACCGAGGCTGGAATCCACTTTGCGAATGGGCGTACTCGGGCGAGAAGTCCGCCCGTACCTGCCAGCAGGAGCGCTATTTCGCTGCCGTTGAGGAACGCGATGAAGCCCGTCAGGGCGCCAGGCGAGAACCACCCAATGTTCATCATCACGATGAGATGCACATGGAAGATCGTGCCGATGGCGAGCCACACGCGACGGCCGCAGGTCCACTTTAGGAACGTGTCGAGGTCCAGGACGTGGGCCTTGCCGCGGAACTTGAAGTTGAAGGGCCGGTCGCGAAGGCGTCGCCATCCCCAGAACACCAGTGCCATGCCTGAGAGCCACAAACCGGCAAAAATGAGCTGCATCTTGCCGATGTCGACCCAGGCAAAGGGTCCACGCTTGGGCTGGGTGAAGTGGACGGGGTACGCGATCCAGCAGATTGCCAGTGCACCAAGACCCAAGGCTATCCAGGTGGCGGTGGCGATGTGTCGCGCGCGGGACGACAGTGCGGGGACGTTGTCTCGCAATACAAAACGCGCCACGAGGCCAAACACCAGCAGCGGGAACAGCGACTCCCAGGCGTGGGCGACGTGCGAGTTGACGCGAAAGAGCGTGGTGCCCACGTACGCCGACAGAACCTGCGGCGGGACGCGGTGGAAGTGGTCGAGGTTGAAGGCGTAGTAAAACGCGTCGCCCTTCCACCAAACCGCACCGTTTTTGACCACACCCGTGTAGCAGTAGATCGCGCCGCTTTGCAGGATCAGCAGGATGCGGGGCCACGACGGGATTCGGCGATAGATAGCTTCGAGTCCCGGGTTACCGTCCTTGTCCGGGGCCGTGCCCGCACCGCCCCCCGGCCCACCACGTTGGGAGAGTCGGCCCGCCTTGGCAAGCTTGCGGCACCGAAGCCAGTTGTCGACCGAGTACGCGCGATCGCAACGTGAGAGGCACAGGTAGAAGAAGAAGCAGCGGTAGATGTTCTCCGTGCCTTCCCAATAGATGGTGCACCGCAAGATGATCGAGTGGAACAAGAACCACGCGATCCACTTGGTGTACCGGGTCTTGAACCCGATGATGAGGCACACCATGGCAACCTCGAACGCCACCAGGTGCATCCAGAAGAATCCCGGCGTGCTGTTGAAGAACAGCAGGGAGTACTTCGGTCCCTTGAGCCACTGCCAGAATCCCGCGAGGTCCAAGAACCCGTAGGGGTCACCGTCCAGTCCGTTGCCGAACCCGGCAAACTGCTCGCGGGCGTACACCTCCCGAGCGACGTCGGTGACAAAGATGCCCTCGTCGGTGAACAGATAGCCGAACAGTTCCCACAGGCCGTTGACGTTACACAGCGCGCAGATACCGAACGCGATGCGAAACAGCCCCATCGCGCGCGGGTCTTCTGCACGGAGCCACAACCGTCGCCACCCCTCGCGATACACGATGAACAACGTCACGGCGCACACGGCACACGCGAGCATCAGCCAGCCGATCGTGGGCGCGAGGGCGAGTGCTTCCTCGTTGGGAATCGGCGCTGCGAGGAGCGAGGGCCAACGCGCGGAGCCGAGCATGGCGGAGAGCCTCGCCCAAGGGTGGCCCGGGTTGCAAATGGGCCAGTGGGTGCCGTCGGGTCAGGTTTTCGCGAAACCTTGGGACAGGGGGCCTAGAGCACTGTGGACGGAACCTGCGGTCGCGTACGTCACCGAAGCGAATCGAGCTGGGAAGCCGCGATCGGGTACTGAGATGCCGTGCGCCAGGGAAGCTGCGGCCACCAGCGTTCGAACTCGGGCACGCGCTCGGGCTCGAAGCTCTCACCGGGCCTGGGCACGTAGACCTCGATCTTTGCCGCGGCCGCAGCGACGGCAGTCCTTTCCAGGGGCTCGGTCCAGCCGTGGAGCGCGAGATTGAACAGGCCCCAGTGCACGGGCATGTAGACCTTGCCTCGCAACAACTGATGGGCTGCCACGGCCTGCTCCGGACCCAAGTGCCAGTCGGGCCAGGCTTGGTCGTAGGCGCCCGCTTCGAGCATGGTGAGATCGAAGGGGCCGAGTCGATCCCCGATTTCTTGGAGGCCGGGGAACATCCCGGTGTCCCCGGAGAAGTACACACGATGCTGCGGTCCGATCAGCGCGTAGCCTGCCCAAAGCGTCGCCTGATTGTCGAGGCCAGTGCGGCCCGAGGCGTGTCGCGCGGATGCACAGACGATCTCAAGTTCGCCGAGTTTATGGCTCTGCCACCAGTCGAGTTCGATGATGTTCTCAGGCGGCACGCCCCAGTACTCGAGGTGGGCCCCAACGCCGAGCGGCGTCACGAAGACCGTGTCCCAAGTGCGCATGGCGGCGATGGTCGGGTAGTCCAGATGGTCGTAGTGATCATGCGAGATCACCACGGCGTCCAGGGACGGTAAGTCCTCAAGTGCCAGCCGCGGTGTGTACCAGCGTTGGGGACCGAGCCACGACCACGGGGCGGTTCGTTCCCCCCACACGGGGTCCGTGAGCACGCGTTTCCCGTCGATCTCCAGGAGCATCGTTGAGTGGCCGAACCATGTCACGCGCAGGCCTGTGGGTGGCGGGGTGTCGAACATCTGCGGGTCGATGTCGATGAGCGGGAGCGGGCTGTCGGGCGAGCCGTCGGGCGAGGCGTCGAACATCTCGGTGAACGCGAGCCAGCTGTCATTGTGCATCGGCTGTGGGTTCACGAAGGCGCCCTGCGACCATTGCGCGGAGGCTTGCATACGTGCGGCTCGCTCGCCTTGTGCGGCGCGACCGAACGCCTGCCATCCATCGATGATCAGCACCAGTATGGAGACCACGAGCAGGGTCATGCCACCGAGCAGGGCCCGACGCAGCCAGCGCCGTACGTTGGACACCCCGCGTTTCGGTGGAGGACGATCGAGGGAGTCAGCGATGGCCGGAATCTACCCCAACCGAGTCGGGAGAGCTCGGCTACGGTCGCTGCGCTGTGTTGCGGAGTTGCCCTAACTCCGCCAGCGCGCTCACCTGCAGCTGTGCGTGCACCGTCGAGGGGTCTTCAGCGCCTACGGCTTCGTAGTGCAGGTTGATTCCCCGTCGCGTTTCGTGCCGAGCGACAAGCGCGTCGAGTCGCGTCTTGGCCAACTTTGCGTCCTGCTCCGACTCGAATCGCGCCCACACACGCAGTGCAATCGGTCGATTGTTGTCGGCCGTCAGATTGTCGATATGGAACGCATGCACCCGTGAAGCAACGCCAATGAGGTCGGTCGTTGCGTCACTGGTCGCGACGGCCCACGTGTCGGCCTTTCGGTCGATGATCCCCAAGCCTTCCACGACGGGGGCAGCGTGGTCCAGCCCGTGGCTCAGCCGTCCGCTGGCGCCAACAAACGCCTCGACGCGGGTCCGTACTCGGTCGGCGACCACGACCGTGCGATCGCCAAGCCGCGCAAACCCCAGCCACATTTGTCGCTGCCCAAAACCGATCGAGGTCAGCACCCCGTCTGCGCGGACCTGTGCAGGCGCCTCGAAGCTCATCAGCGACGCGCACGCTTCGATGTCGGCCCGGGTGCTCGTGCCGTAAAAAACATGCGTTGGCTGGAGGCCATCGTCCGACGCCGCGGCGAGGAAGTAGTGGTCAACGCCCAGCAGCGCTCGTTCGCACACGACCTCCTTGGGTGTGACGGCGCCGAGCCACCGGACCACGGCTGCGGAGTCCGGTCGTGTGAACTCCGACAGCATCGCCACGGGCGCCGGAAACCACCCGACCTCGCGCCACAGCGCGGCGTTGACCCCAGGCGGGGCGGGGCCGGGATCGGGCGCGCTTGCCATGATCGCGGCGGAGCGGTCC
>JAESSZ010000161.1 GCA_016763875.1 Nannocystaceae bacterium | reverse complement strand
TCGTGATGGCGGCGGCATCCCCAAGGGACTTGCCGCGCGAATCGAACACCGTCTGACTCTGGCGCAGGCGATGGTGCGTGACTTCTCCGCGATGACCTCGCGGATCGGGGAAATCGCGGACGCGTACTTCGCTGCGGCCAGCGAACACGGTGGCGCGTCTGCGGCGACGTTGCGCGAAACCGAAGCGCTACTGCGCTGGTTGGTCGACGAGAACTTCGTGCTGTTCGCGGTGGAAGAGTACGGCGGGGCCACGGGCGAGCAGCACCTCTTGGGCACGTCCCGCATTCGCAAACCTGAACGCGATGCGGCTCTGCTGGCGGCGGCCGCGGGCGGTGGCTCGCGCCTCGTTCGTTACCAGCGCTCGGCGGAAGAATCGCCCGTGCATCGCTCCGGCAAGCCGGGCTACTTCGCGTTCACCCGGTACTCGGCGGATGGGGGCGAACCCGATGGTGTGGTGCTGCTCGAAGGCCTCTTCACGTACAAGGCGCTGCACACCCCGCCAGAGCAGATTCCGGTGATTCAAGTCGCACTGCGCGACATGCTGGAGGACCGGCAGGTCTCGATCGCATCCGATCGCGGGAAGAACATCACCAACGCGTTCAACTCGCTGCCACTGGAGTACCTGCTCACCGAAGAGCGCGAAGCGGTTTGGGAGCTGACCGACCGCATCTTGCGTGCCGAGGCGGAGGGCGGCAGTGATGTCCACATCAAGGTCAGCGAGGGGGCGAGGTTCGCATTTGTTTTTGTGGCGCTGCCGCGATGGCAGTTCTCCGAGGAGTTGCGTCAAAACGTCCAGGACCTGTTGCTTGAGGAACTGGTTGGGACCTACGCGGACTACGGGGTCTACATCGACCGCTACGACAACGCGGTCATCCACTTCTACATCACGGGGCCAGGACCGCTGCGTGCGGTCGACAACGAGGGGCTGCGCAAGAAAGTGCTCGCCCACGCGCGCACCTGGACCGATCGCTTGACCGAGGCCATCGGTCGGGTCGCGCCGCAGCAGGCGGAGGCACTGTTCGAGGTCTACGAACATGCGTTCAACGACGAGCACAAGCGGCGCTGCTCGGTCGCGCGGATCAGTGGCGATGTGCTGTGTGTCGAGTCGCTCCGTGACGGCGCTGATGTTGACTGTGATCTGTACGTGTCGGAGTTCGGCGAGTATCCGGGCTCGCTCAATCTGCGCATCTTTTCGCGCGAACCCTTGAACCTATCGCGCGAGCTGCCGGTCTTGTCGCACTTTGGCTTCGAGGTCATCGACGAGTACAGCCGGGAGATCCACGTCGCGCATCTACCCGCGATCGACATGGACAACTTCCGCTTCGAGCTGCGGCCGGACCGGATTGGCCAGATCATGCAGCGGCGAGGCAACGTGGTCGCGGCGCTGCGCGAGGTGTTTTTGGGTAGGGCAGGCGATGACGATCTTAATCGTCTGATCATCGTCTCCGACCTCAGCTCCCGCGAGGTTGAGATCCTGCGCTCCTACGTGGCGTTCCTGCACCAGTTGCGCCTGCCGTTCGACTCCGGCGTTGTGCGCAATACGTTGGTCGAGAACCCGACGGTCACCGCTGCGCTCATGGGATGGCTCGCGGCACGCTTCGATCCCAAGGTGGCCACCGACGACTCGCGACGCGCCAGTGACGCATCGCTCAAGGCTGAGTTGCAGGCGGTGACCGACTACACCGCGGATCGCGTGCTGCAGGCGGTAGCCGAAGTCGTTCGTGCCACCCGCCGCACCAACGCATACATCGCAGACCGCGAGGGGGGCGAGGCGTTTGCGTTCAAGGTCGCGACGCGTCGGTTGTCCTTTGGCCCCGAGCCCAAACCATTCCGCGAGATCTGGGTCTATCACCCGGACTTCGAAGGCGTGCATCTGCGCGGAGGCAGAGTGGCCCGCGGCGGTCTGCGTTTCTCAGACCGCCCAGACGACTTCCGTACTGAGATCCACGGATTGATGGCCACGCAGATGGTCAAGAACGTGTTGATCGTGCCCATGGGCGCAAAGGGCGGCTTCGTGTTGCGCAACCCGCCGTCGGAACGCGAGGCGTTGTCGCGCGCGGGGGACAAGTACTACGAGCAGTTCATTCGCGCGCTGTTGGCCGTCACCGACAATGTGGTCGATGGCGAGGCGGTCACGCCCAAAGGGATCCTGCTGCACGAGGAAGGCACCGACTCGTATCTCGTGGTCGCCGCCGACAAGGGCACCGCGCATCTTTCTGATACCGCCAACTCGATTTCGGCTGACCTGGGTTTTTGGCTCGACGATGCTTTCGCCTCGGGTGGCAGCAACGGCTACGACCATAAAAAAACCGGGATCACGGCGCGCGGGGCCTGGGAGGCGACACGACGTTGCTTCAACGAGCTAGGGGTCGACCCTCAGTCCGACGTCATCACCGCGGTCGGTGTTGGCGACATGAGCGGCGACGTCTTCGGCAATGGTTTGTTACGCAGCAAGACGATCAAGCTCGTCGCTGCGTTCAACCACATTCACATCTTTGTCGATCCTGATCCGGATCCTGCACGCAGTTTCGAGGAGCGCCTGCGCTTGTTCGAGCTTCCTCGGTCGGCATGGACCGACTACGACAAGGACGTGCTGTCCAAGGGCGGCGGCGTGTTTCCACGCAAGAGCAAGGAAGTCGCTCTGTCGCCCGAGGCGCGCACGTTGTTGGGGCTGGACGCAGATACCAAGGTCAACGGGGACGAGGTGATTCGCGCGATCCTGGCCCTCAACGTCGACCTGCTGTGGATGGGCGGCATCGGGACGTACATCAAGGCTCGCGAAGAAACCCACGCCGAGGTTGGCGACAAAGCCAACGACAGCGTGCGTATCGACGCGTCAATGTTACGCAGTCGCGTGCTCGGCGAGGGGGCCAATCTCGCAATCACCGATCGCGCGCGGGTCGAGTTCGCCAAGGGCGGTGGTCAGAACTACAACGCCTTCCTCGACAACTCTGGCGGCGTTGACGTCAGTGACCACGAGGTCAACATCAAGATCCTCTTCGCGCCGTTGCTCTCCACTGGGGCCGTGACTCGCGAGGCTCGCAACGAGTTGTTGCACGGGTGCGAAGGCGAGGTGGTGGAGATGGTGCTCGCGAACAACCGCAGCCAGTCGCGCATGGTGTCGTTCGACTGCGAGCGCAGCCGGCGGGACGTGTATCGCTACAGCCGTGCGTTGAGCTACCTTGTGCCGCGGGTGCCGTTCAACCCCGAGGCCTATACGCTCCCGGCCGAGGACGAGCTGACCAATCGTGCGCGCCGAGGCGAGGGGCTCTACAAGTGCGAAGCATCGGTCCTGTGCGCGCACACCAAAATGTGGGCGTACCGTGAGTTGCTTGATGCCGAGCCTCTGCCGGACGCATTGGTCGATCGCTACGTCGGTGAGTACTTCCCCAAACGCGTGCTCGCGGGAGCTGGACCCACCGCAGTCCGAGGACATCTCCTCCGGCGCGAGATCGCGACCACTCTGATCGTCAACCGAATCGTCGAGTGTGCGGGGGCCAGTCTGCTGACGGAAGTCGCCACCGGCACGCTCAAACCCGTTCGTGAGATCGCACTGGCGTGGCTGTCGGCCGCAGAGGCGTCTGACCTCGACGGCGTGTTCTCTGAGTTGCTGACGATTGAGGACAAGCATCACATGCCCGCGGTCTACCGCGCGATGTTGATGATGCAGACCTACGTCGAGGACGCGACGTTTTACCTGTTGGACCAGATGGCGTTGCCGCCGCTGGACGAGCGCGCATGCGCCGATGTTCGTGCGTTGCTTGAGAACGTCGACAAGGCGCTACCGGAGGGTTCCAAAAATCGCACCGCACAGCGACAAGCGTCGTTGGTCGAGATGGGCGTGCCCTCGGACCTCGCCGCTCGTATCGTACGGTTCCGGTATCTGACCCCCGTGATCGATGCGGTGCGGTCGGCACCCGCAATGGGGCGCCCCGCAGAAGAGATGCTGTGGCTGCGCCTGTCGGTGACCGATGCCATGAACATCATGGTGCTCAATCAGGCCATGGATCGCATGGTCTACAGCGCGCCTTGGGACGGACCTTCGGTCTCGGCGCTACGCCGGCAGCTCAACTTCCATCTCCACAAACTTATGCGGATGGTGAAGGGCGACGACGTCCAGGGCATGGTGGAAGCGCATGGTCTCGCGGAGTTCTGCGAACGTGTCGACGCGCAAGCAGAGACCAATCCAACGATCTCCGGGCTCGTGATGCTCGACGATTGGCTCCGCCGTTTGCTGCCGCCGCTGGCCGCGATCGCCTAGGCGTCTGCGCCGCGCCCGAAGTGCGTCTCGATTGTCTTCCAGTACAGCGCGTGCTCGGCTCTCAGCACGCGTTGGGCAAGGGCCGCGACGTCGTCGTCGGGCCGCACTGGCACCGGTAGGTGGGCCAGCACTGCGCCTTCGTCGTAGTCGTTGGTCACACGATGCACGGTGGGTCCGCTCGAAGTGACCCCAGAGGCGAGCACGGCGGCGTGCACATGCTCGCCGTACATACCGGGACCACCGAACTGGGGCAGCGGAGCGGGGTGGATGTTGACCGAGTTGCCTTGGAAGGCGGTGACGACCCGCGGGTCGATGCGCTTCATATATCCGGCCAGGACCAGCACCCGCGCGCCGTGGGTGCGGCACGCGGCCAGCAGGGCGGCACCCGGATCGTCGTGGGTTCTCGTACTGATGTGGGCGGTGGCGACGCCCCGTGCTGCGGCCATCGCGAGCACACCCGCGCCCGAGTTATTGGAGATCACCAGTGCCACCGGCAGCGATAACTCGCCACGCTCGTGGGCGTCCATCAGGGCGCCAGCGTTGGACCCGCGTCCCGACGCAAGGACGACCAAGCCGCCTCGGCTGGCCGCCAACGGTGTCTGCGGGCCGGTCACGGCGCAGGAGCGTAGCAGCTATACTCCCGCGCGTGGCGCATCAGACGTTTCACCACACGACCGTGCTTTGCGTCCGCCGTGACGGACGCGTTGCCTTGGGCGCCGATGGCCAGGTCTCGATGGGGAACACCATCGTCAAGGCCAAGGCCGCCAAGGTACGGACGCTCGCGGGCGGGCGTATCTTGGCCGGGTTTGCCGGTTCTGCCGCGGACGGACTGACGCTGTGCGATCTACTGGAGTCCAAGTTGGAGTCTGTGGGCGGCAACTTCGTGCGCGCGGCGGTCGAACTTGCGAAAGACTGGCGGCAGGACCGGCGCTACCGCCGTCTCGAAGCCTTGATGATCGTCGCGGATGCAGAGCGATCGCTGTTGCTCTCGGGCACGGGTGACATCATCGAAGCCGACGATGGAATCTTGGCTATCGGGTCGGGGGGCAACTTTGCGCTCGCCGCAGCCCGGGCGTTGCTCGGCAACACGGACAAGTCCGCCGCCGAGGTCACGTCCGAGAGCCTGCGCATTGCCGGCGAGATCTGTGTGTTCACCAACCTCTCACACACCATCTTAGAACTACCAGACCGCAAGTCGTCCAGCGACGAGTTCGGCGGCGAGGCCAAAGAACAACAGGAGGGCGCATGAAACAGGTCCGCAATCTAACGCCCAAAAAGGTGTCCAGGAACTCGACCGCTACATCATCGGCCAGCACAAAGCCAAGCGCGCCGTGGCGATAGCGATGCGTAATCGCTGGCGACGGCAAATGGTCGACGAGTCGATCCGGGACGAGATTTCGCCGAAGAACATCATCATGGTCGGGCCGACCGGGGTGGGGAAGACCGAGATTGCTCGGCGACTCGCCCGCCTGACGGGTGCACCGTTTCTCAAGGTGGAGGTCTCCAAGTTCACCGAGGTTGGCTACGTCGGGCGTGATGTCGACGCGATCATCCGCGACCTCGTTGAGGTGGGGGCGCAACTGGTGCGAGAGGAACTCCGCAAGGAGGTGCGCGACAAGGCGGGCGAGCGCGCCGAAGAACGCATCTTGGACCTTCTGCTCCCGCCCGCGGACCTCGACACGGCACGGGCTTACACAGACCGCCCTGGAGAGACTGCGCCCGCCAAGCCCGCGTCTGGCACGCGCGAGAAGCTTCGGGATCTGTTGCGGGCGGGCAAACTGGACGCGCGCGAGATCGAGATCGAAGTCGAGGCTTCGGCCGGCCCTGGATGGAGCGTGCCGCCGGGCATGGCGGGTAACGAGCAGGTCGGTCAGCAACTCAAGGACCTGTTTGGCCAACTCGGTCGTCGAAGTCACAAACGCACCGTGAAGGTCGCCGACGCGCGTGAACTCTTGGTCGAGGAGGAGGCCGCCAAACTCGTCGACGCCGATACCGTCGCTCGGCGTGCGGTCCAGCGATGCGAGCAACTGGGGGTCGTGTTCCTCGACGAGATCGACAAGATCTGCGGACGAGAGAACATGCGTGGGGCCGATATTTCCAGGGAAGGCGTGCAGCGGGACTTGCTGCCCCTGGTCGAGGGCTCAACCGTGCAAACGAAGTACGGCCCGGTGAAGAGTGATCACATCCTATTTGTCGCGGCGGGTGCTTTTCACGTTTCAAAGGTCTCGGACCTGATCCCGGAACTTCAGGGGCGTTTTCCGATTCGGGTGGAGCTCGACTCACTGTCCGGGAAGGACTTCGCTCGCATTCTTCGAGAACCGGCGAACTCGCTGCTCAAGCAGTACGCCGCGCTGATGGCCACCGAGGAGGTGATGCTCTCGTTCGAGGACGATGCGATCGATGCGATGGCCGAGTTGGCGTTCAAGGCGAACACCATGCTGGAGAACATCGGCGCTCGTCGGCTTCACACGGTGCTGGAGCGTGTGCTTGAAGACCTGAGCTTCGACGCCAGCGAACTGGGGCCACGCGCGATTTCGATCAGTGCAGCGGACGTGCACGAGCGTGTTGACGCGTTGTTGTCGGACCAGGACCTGTCGCGGCACATCCTCTAAAAGACGCCGGTCGATGCGCCGTTGGCCAGAGATCCCGGCGGCGTGCGCGGCGGCCGGGTTTCAAGACCGCACAAGGGATGTGTGTTTTTCCTCCGGGGGCGCGGCCTGCCGATCCTACCGAAATGGCCCATATCGACCGCTACGTGCTACTAACAGCCTGTCACGGCGGGATTAGCTTTTAGTTAGATTCGGTATCAATGTGCATTTTGGCGCAATGTAAGGGTTAGTTTTAGCTTGATTTATCGTTCGGTATAGTGGAGTTTGGGTACTACGAGGTCAGACGGGGCGTGTTCATTGAACCTAGTCGGACTTATCCAACCGCGTAAGAGAAACGGAACCCACGCATGAAAACGGAACTCCTTATTGCAGGCCTGTCCCTGGCTTTTGTCACCACTTTTGGCTGCGGCTCGAAGGACGACGACCCGGCTAGCTCGGCGAGCGCCGGTGACGACGCTGCGGACGACGGCGACGACGGTGACGACGGATCTGGCGACGACGGTGACGACGGCGTCGACGACGGCGACGACGGTGACGACGGCGAGGGCTCCGGCGACGCGGCCGAATCCGACGGTGAGGACGACGCGGATGCAGGCTCTGACGACGGCGTCATGTTCCTGATCACGCCGGACGGCACCTCTGGCGGCATCTTCGAGTGTGACCTCTGGACCCAGGATTGTCCTGACGGCGAGAAATGCATGCCGTGGGCCAGCGACGGTGGCACCTGGAACGCCACTCGCTGCTCCGAGATCGGCGACGCGCCGGCAGCTGTGGGCGACGAGTGTCTGGCCGAAGGCGGCGGCGCCTCGGGTCTCGACGACTGCGAAGTCGGCTCCATGTGCTGGGATGTGGACAACGAGACCAACCTCGGCACCTGTGTGGCGATGTGTACGGGCGACGCGGACAACCCACTGTGCGAAGACCCCTCGACGACCTGCAGCATCGCCAACGGTGGCGCGCTCATCCTCTGCTTGCCTGAGTGCTTCCCGCTCCTTCAGGACTGCGCGGACGGCCAGGCCTGCTATCCGATCAACGATGTCTTCGCTTGCGCACCCGACGTCTCGGGCGAGATGGGCGCTTACGGCGACCCTTGCGAGTTCATCAACGTCTGCGATCCTGGCACCGCGTGCCTCGATCCCGCCGCGGTTGGCGAGCCTAACTGCGCCGCTGCTGGCGGTTGTTGTGGCGCCTACTGCGACCTGTCCGGTGGCGACGATTGTCCGGGAGCCGCGCTCGGCCAAGAGTGCACCTCGCCGTACGCTGAAGGCGATGTGCCTCCAGGCTACGAGGACACCGGCTGGTGTGTCATTCCTGCCTAAGTAAGCAACGGCAGTAGCGTCGCATAGGTCTCGGCCTGTGCGTCGCCGAAACCCGGATTCCACCTCGGTGGGGTTCGGGTTTTTTCGTTCCTGCAGCGGGATCCAGGAGGCGGGCGATGCCATCCGGAAAGCGGGTATGGTTGCAGGGTGCTGACGCTGCGATATCTTGTCGTCGGCGCAGGCGTCCTGCTTGCGAGTGCATGCACGCCCAGCGGGGTTGTGGTCGCGCCTTGGGGCTCGCATCGGCTGACGGCGGTCGACGAAACCACCGGTCTGACGGCGGTGTTGACGACCGGGGT
>JAESSZ010000004.1 GCA_016763875.1 Nannocystaceae bacterium | reverse complement strand
GACTTCGATGCGGTCGTGGGTTGCGAGGTGGCGCTCAACAGCTACGCCAACTGCACCTCGTGTGGTCTGGAGCCGACCTCGTACTTCCTCACCCCGGTTGCCTCGGCCAGCATGTCGCCCGATGACAAGTGGCCCGACCCTGAAACGCTCGCCGTGCGCAGCGGCACCGACGAGTACACCGGCTGGCTCGGCTTCGACATCGGCTCAATCTCTGTGCCTGAAGGCGCTTGGCCCTTCCTCGGCTTCATCTCCCTGCGCATGACCGACGAGCCAAACAACCCCAACAACGTGCCTGGGATCGTGTTTTCCCACTCGGACGCCAACGACTGGGACAGCGACGCCGTGCAGCCCGGTGAGATCGTATCGGCCGGAAGTTTCAGCAATGGGCAGTGGAACCTGACCGAGGGAAACTACACGCCCGCCGACTGGAACTTGGCGCAACTCAACCTAGCGAGCAACGCCGCGAACTGGTGGCCGCAAGACCTCCAAGACGGTTGGCTCACCCTGGGAGTCGAAGAGAACAGCACCGAAGAGCGCTCGGTTCACTTCTGGGGCGCGACCGACGGGGAGTTCGACCCACAGCTCCAGCTCGTCTTTTGCCAGTGATCGGCGTGGCGTTCGAAGGGCGGACAGCTCATCTGCTGGCGCAAGCCTTGGTGACTACCGAGAGGAGGCCGGGGCGGCCGGCTCCTCGACCTGAAAGACCATCGGTCCCCAGTGGGTGGGGACCGCAACGCGATTGCCATCGCAGTCGGGAAAATATGAAGGCCACCCGATAAGCCCGAGCACCACGCCGTCCTCGGACAGGAGGCGAGTGCCACGAGCGAGCAGACGCGCGCCGTATTCCGGCTCGGGCGGACTAGATTCGTACGTACTCCCGTACGGCGATGCAACGAAGTCGCTGTCCGTGTCCGGGGTCGAAAGGCGGGCCGCCTCTACGTAGCCGCGGACCACGATATTGCCGTCACTACTGACGACCTCGACGAAGCGCCAACCATAGCGCGAGCCGAGGACGCTGATGTCCCCTTGGATGTTGTTCCCTTCACCCAGGGGATCCGCCTTGCTTGCAATCGGGTCCCCCCACGGGGCCGCCAGTATCTCACCTGAGAGCAGGCGGAACTCTTCTTCGTGCATCGGCCCGAAGTGCTGATACGCGAATACGTACCCCAATCGCTCGAACGGTAGCGTCCCTTCGACACGCAAACGATCGAAGGTCACCTTCACGCTGACCTCTTTTGCGTTCGACCCGGTTGCGTGCAGGACGAGACCCGGTGCTAGCCAAGTCCCCGCGGACAACGGGCCGCTTTTTACCGCAGATTGCGAGAGCTTCACCCTCGCGACTGGCACGGGTAAGAGGTCGGCCTAGTCAACCCATACGAATAGTACGGTGTCCTCGAACTCCGAGACAATGCGAACTCGCCCCAGCTTGGGGGCCGTGTCGAGGACGAAGACCGGGAACATGAGTGCGGTACCGCCTGCGTCCGCGAATGGGAGACCATCGGCCTCGAAGCGCATCTTGCCGTGGCGAGCCAGGACGACATGTTGCTGAATCTCGCCGATCTCCACTTCAGTGGGATCGACGGCGTTCACCGACGGAAGGTCGAGCCGTTGCGCACCCCACGTGAGCCAGCGGTTCCACTCAGGACCCAGCGGCTCTTCAGGCGCGAGTTCCAGGCGGCCAGCGCAACCGGAGTCTTCCGGGACCTGTGATGGCTGCTGTGCTTCAACGGGAAGGGTCGGTGCAACGGGGGAGGGAGTCGGCCTAGGCGAGCGACATGCGGCAAGGAGGCATCCGAGGCATAACAGTTGTTTCGAGACCGACATTTTGGGACGCACGCGCTGCCCGCCCCAGATATCCACGCGGTCAACGGGCAACCGCATGTTTCCAGCAGGGTGACGGCAGGTTGGCATGAGAGGCGAGACGCTCACAGCGCATCGTGCTCACCTTCGGACCATGCCCAAGTTTCGGGGTCCCATATCGTGGATGCGCCAGCGAGCACCGGGTCGAGGAAAGACCGGACGGCCTCTGTGACGTCCTTGAGCGTTCGCCATATGAGCCCGTCGTTCGCCGCGATCCGTCCGTAGACGGGTTCCCAGGCGGACGGAGGCTGGGGAACGGAGGCCGGCACTGGATGTGTCGCCCGGTGGTCGAAGGTCCGGTCGATCGCCGCGCGTAGCATCGCGCCGTCGATGTCTCGCGCGGTGGCGAGCAGTGCGATGTCGGGAAAGTCCTTGACCCGCGAGTTAGGTCGTTTGCGCGGCAAAGTGTAAGCGTGGAGCTTCTCTGCGATGTGGGTCTCAAGCGGATAGATGCGAAAGCGCCCCGGCTCGAGCCCAGCGAAATCGAGGAAAGTGCTCCCTTCCACCTCGTCCGGTCGGCCGTGCATCGGCTCGCCGAACGCGACATCGATCCCGAAGGGAGTGCCGTAGAGCTTCGCCGCGAGCCGTGCTTCCGCCCTGTAGCGCAGGCCCCGATAGGCCATGCCCTCTGCAGCGATCCCCGGGTGCCTTCGGTCTGCCACAACCTCAAACTGCAGGTAGTCACCGAGGTCGAGTCGCCCGGCTTCCTGCATTCGAGCGAGCACATCATCAGGACTGCCAATCATCCGCAGGTCGATGTCCTTGGTCGTCCGTGCCCGTGCGAGCCGAAGCTCGATCACCAGCCCTCCTTTCAGGACCACAGCGTCCTTGAGGACGTGGAACAGACGCACCAGCAGTCGGTCAAAGACAAAGAGCTGGCGCCTACGCTGTAGGTCCATCCCGGAGAGGGTGACCTCACTGCGAAGCCGCTGCTCCACAGCGGTCTTGAAAGCGAGAGGCGTCGCGTAGCTTCGAGGCACTACGAATCCTCCAGCTCGAACGACCGTAGGTACTCCGACGCCGGTTCGATCATCTCCGCCGTGAACAGCCCGCGATGGATGCCCTCGTCGATCGCCTGCTTCACGAGCGCGGGGGACACCGCAGCCGCCGCGCAGTCGATCACCGTCCGCGCGGCGGTCGTGACCTGGACCGCGCCAGCCCAAGTACGCTCGACCTCCGCGAGATCGGAGAAGTGGAGTACGACGCCGGACGGCACGACAAGGCGCCTCGACTTCCACGAGATCGGGACTGTCAGGTGGGCCTTTGCTGGCAGCGCGTCGGAGAGTTGGTGCAGCGCGAGCGCGGCCTCGTGGCTGAAGACGCCAGCACGGTCAGACCACAGCCAGATGACAACGAGGTCCTCGTGGTCCCCGGGCGGAAAGTGGACGAGCCGATAGACACCACGGCGCACACGAGCCACCCGCCCGTTGGTGAGGTACTTCGTGAGGAGTTGCGGATAATATCCGGCCAGCGCGGCCTGGGCGGTCGTGAAGTGCCCGTCCTGGGCCGCTGCGGTCTCGTAGAGCTGGTTCCAACGAGGCCCGCCAGGTCCTCCGCTCGTATCGCTCATCCCGACACATTCTAAACCATGGGTTTAGTTTACTGCAACTTGCCGCGCGGGAAACCAAACCTACAGCGGAAGGGTCGCGGCCCGCCAGGGCCCCTGTTCGTCAGCGAAGACCCCCAGAGCACGCCTACAAAGGTACGCACTGGGCGACCTGCGTGCGAAACACAAGATCGAGATCCGTACCCGAACTCGCGTGCCCGCCCGGGTAGACGTCTGCCGTATTGAGGTCGACGAACCCGACGTTGATGTCGGGAACCGTCAGCCGGTACGTGTAGACCTCGCCGCTGGTCATGGGCACCGGCGAATCAAGCACGAACTGCTGCAGGGTGTTGAACACCGGCTCCAGCGTGATCGCCTGGCTACCAGTAGTAGCCCTCCGATTCCCTCGCCAACGTAGAACTCGAGGGTGCCGGGCGAGGACTGCCCCGACAGCGGCGAGCTCAAGCCGAGGTCGATCCGCGT
>JAESSZ010000160.1 GCA_016763875.1 Nannocystaceae bacterium | reverse complement strand
CGATGGTCGGTACACCGCGTTTGTGCCCGGCGAGAATTTGCACGAGCCGCAAGACTGGCCCGATGACGCGGTCAGCGACCGGCTCATCGGCGACTGGCACGTTTGGCAACGTCGAGGCGGTCATCGTACGGGGACCGACGACGTGCTCACTGCATGGTTTGCGGCGTGGCGTTTTGGCTCGGTCCCTGCGCGATACCTCGACCTCGGCTGTGGCATCGGGTCTGTGCTGTTGATGACAGCGCATCGCTTGCGCCCAACATTGTGTACGGGCGTCGAAGCCCAGCCGCAGAGTGTGCGTATGGCCCGCCGAGCTGTCGCGGAACTGCCCTCCGGGGCGCCTGTGTTCACCATTATCCACCGCGACTTCCGCGAGTTTGTGCGAGGCAAAGACGACCCCGCGTGCGATCTCATCACCGGATCGCCGCCCTACTTTCCTGTCAGCTCCGGAGTGCTTCCCGCCGACCCGCAGCGCCGCGCGTGTCGATTCGAGATCCGAGGGGGCATCGAAGGTTATTGCGAGACCGCGGCGCGCTGGCTAACGCCCACCGGGCGGTTTTACTTTGTGTTCCAGACCACGTGGAACCAGCGAGTCCTGGACGCGGTCGCGGCGGCGGGCCTTCATCTGTACGCGCGTGTCGATGCCAAAATGCGCGAAGGACGTCCCGACCCATTCCTGACCGTGTATGAAGTTGGGCTGCGAGCCAGTGCTGCGCCAGTGGCGAGTTTCGAAGTCACGATTCGCACGGCCGACGGCGAGATTACCGAGGAGTACATGGCCGCGCGTCGCGAGCTCGGGGTCCAGGCCGGCTAGGACACGTTGGTGAACAGCGGGTCGTGCCCATGACTCCAGTCAACCGTGTCAGCGCACTCGCAGCGACTTGTGTAGGGACCAGCCCACGCGGATAATCCAACGCATGGCGAGCTTCCTCCACGCGCGCGCGGCCCTGCTCCCTATTTGTCTCTCGCTGGCGTGTGGCTCCGACGGCGAGACTGCGGACCTTGCCGACGACGGGACGGACGGGACGGACGGCGCCGACGACGACGGGTCGGTGGGAACGGGGGACACGACTGGCGATGGCAGCAGCGGCGCGGCACCCACGTCGGGGATCACCTGGCACGAGCACATCGCGCCGCTAATCCTCCCGAGCTGTGCTGGCTGTCACCGCGATGGCGGCATCGCGCCGTTCTCGTTCGAGAGCTACGAGGGAACCCAACCGCTGGCGGAAGCGATCGTGGCTGCGGTGGAGTCGGGAGCCATGCCGCCGTTCGCCGCTAGCGAGACGGCCGACTGTGAACCGAAGCATGGGTGGAAAGATGACCTCCGCCTCAGCGAGGACGACAAGCAGATGCTTCGCGACTGGGCCAACGATGGCGCACCGGAAGGTGACCCGTCGCTTGCGGCCGAAGTTCCCGCAGTGCCCCAGACGACGCTCCAAGATCCCGACCAGAGCCTTCGCATGGCGGGCTCCACCACGATCGAAGGCACCACCGATAGGTTCGTGTGTTACTCGCTCGACCCCGGGCTTACCGAAGACGCGTTCATCGAGGCGATCCAGGTCGTCCCGGGCAACGACAAGATCGTTCACCACGTGCTGATCTACGTCGACGAGTCGGGGGACACCGCCGAACTCGCCGACGAGGACGGTGCGTTTGACTGCAGCGGTGGCGCGCTGGGCGGAGCCCTGGTGGGCGCATGGGCGCCAGGTGCCGTGCCCAACCGCATGCCAGCCGACGCTGGCATGCAGATTCCCGCGGGCGCGCGGCTGGTCATGAATGTTCACTACCATCCGACCGGTGTTGGGCCCGAAGTCGACGAAGCGACGGGCATCGATATCGTGTGGACCGAAGAACGGCCATTTTTGCGGCACGGCTGAGCTTGGTCGGTAACGCTGCGGGTGGCGACGCGCTGCAACCGGGGCCCAACGATGACAACGGAGTGGAGTTTCTAATCCCCGCTGGCGTGAGCGCGCATACCGAGTCCATGCGCTTCACGATCCCCGACGGGTTTCCTCAACTGCGCGTGTTCTCTGTCGGTTCCCACATGCACTACGCGGGCGTCGACATGCTCATAGAGGTGGAGCGACCCTCCGGGGACGACGAGTGTCTGCTGCAAACGCCAACGTACAAGTTCGAGTGGCAGCGTTCGTACACCTACGACGCCGACATCAATGCGGTGCCGCGGCTGCAGGCTGGTGACGTGCTGACGCTACGCTGCACCTACAACAACACGATGGATAATCCGAGTCTGGCCGAGGCCCTGCGTCAGGCCGGAAAAGACGAGCCACAAGACATTGTGCTGGGCGATGAGACCAACGACGAGATGTGCTTGGCGGTCATCGGCACCGTGTTCCCGAACGTCCTGTAGGCGGGCGCGTCAGCGCGTTGTGCAGCATTGCGACGGAGATGACGAGCGCTGTCGTGCAGAGCATGCCGACGGCGTGTTCGCTTGTCCTGAACCTAGTCCACGTGGAGCGGTGTGTGTGACAACACAGAATTGCCGCGGCTTCAGCAATCTTCCGCGCGAACGACGCCGGAATCGGCCCATTTCCTGCGTTTCACTTGCTTGCCGGGCAGTGGCGTGCCAAAACGCGACAACGAAAGTTCACTGACACTCGTGTCAGTGACACCGGTGTCATTGTTTGTGTGCGACTTTCGCGCACGGTGACCCCGGCGAACGCGACAAACACGCAAGCAAGGACCGCCCTGATGAGCAGCCAAAAGTTCCGTATCGGCTTCGGCCTCGGCTCGACCACCGTCAAGGCGGTAGTCATCGATATCAAGAGTGACGAGATTGTCTGGAAGGACTACCGCCGCCACGACTCCAAGCAGGCCGAGAAGGCGCTTGAGATGCTCAAGGAGATCGAGAAGGCTGTCCCTGTCAGCACGAGCAATACGCGCATGTTCATCACCGGTTCGGGCGGTGCTGTTGTTGGTCGCCACACGGGAGCGAAGTTCGTTCAAGAGGTGAACGCAGTCTCGCTTGCGGTCGAGAAGATGCACCCCGAGGTGAACTCGGTCATCGAGCTGGGTGGTCAGGACGCCAAGATCATTGTCTTCAAGGAAGACAAGGAGAGCGGCCGCAAGAAGAAGATCCCGTCGATGAACGACAAGTGCGCTGGCGGCACGGGCGCGGTTATCGACAAGATCAACGCCAAACTCAAGTTGCCGCCCGACGAGCTGTGCAACGCGGCCTACCACGGCGTCAAGCTGCACCCGGTTGCGGGTAAGTGCGGCGTGTTTGCCGAGACCGACATCAACGGCCTCCAGAAAATGGGCGTCCCGGCCGACCAGCTGATGGCCTCGCTGTTTGAGTCGATCATCCAGCAAAACCTCTCGGTGCTGACGCGCGGCAATACCTTGCTGCCTTACGTCATGCTGCTGGGCGGTCCCAACACGTACATCAGGG
>JAESSZ010000159.1 GCA_016763875.1 Nannocystaceae bacterium | reverse complement strand
GCGCGTGCGCTTGGGCGACGCTTTATTTGCATCGATACCTCCCGGGCTGCGGTCCAGGTCTGTCTGCGGCGCCTGACTGCCACCCCCGGCCCCGCCGTGCGGGTGCAGCATGTTCAGCCGGCCGAACGCGACGCGCTACGAGCACGGGGGCATGGCTGGGCTCAGTACTTGGCGGCGGATCTGGTGGCGGCGGATCAGGTGGCGGCGGATCGCCAAGCAGCCCACGGCAGTGCGGACGATGTCGAATCTGAGTGGGTCGGGAGGCGCGGCGATCGTCGGACCGTCATCGTGGCGCAACGGGTGGCGACCGAGGCGGACCTTCGCGGCGCAAGGAAGCAGCGGTCGGAGGTGGCGGCGTGGGCGTGGCGACTCGCGGTACCCGTGCATGAGCGCCAGCACGGACCGACCGCGGTCGCTGAGACCGGGCGTCCACCGAGCTTTGGCGGACCGAGCGTTGCATTTCGGATCGAACGCGATGTCCTGGGTCGCCGACCCCAGCCGCGCCAAGGATTGTCGCCGCTGGCTTGCCCGCGGCTGCGCCTGTCTCGGGTCCGCGCAGGCACCCTCGGCATCGAGCTGCTCGGGCTCGACGAGGGCTGGGCAGACGAGCGTGAGTTGGTGGCGAGCGGGTTACCGAAACGGGGCCTTGCCTTGGTCGATGGCTGGGCGGTCGACCCCAGTGGCGCCGAGAACCCGGAGTTCTCGTTCGCGGCATTCCGGCGTCAGCATCGCCGCGCGTTGACGTCCCAGGTTGAGTTGCCGTGGCCGACAGGTCCGCTCCGTGTTCGTGTGTGGGACGTGTTGCATCGCACCGCGGACCTCATCGTCATGGTGAGCCCGGACACGACCCGTGTGCGGGTTGCGAGCGCGCAGCTTCAGGTGGGCCCCGCCGCCTCCGTCGGGATCGGGTGACGCACCTCGCCAACGACGAGCGTGCCTACGCCGTCGTCGTCGATTTCCAACCACGGCAAGAGATCCATCTGCGCGCGGTTAGTGAAACGCACCGCCAGTTCGCGTCCGCTGACGCGGGAAGGCACGCGACAGCGGAGCCCGCGCGCTGGCTCGTCCCACAGGGACTCGGTGAGCAGCGGGAGCTGTCGACCGTCGTCCAACTGAAGTTCGGGTCCGCCGTTACCGCCCTTGATGATGGCCAAGACCCGCAACGGACAGTCGGTGACGGTGATGTAGCACCAGTGACTGCCGATGCTCACCGTCGTCTCCCCCTGCTCTGAGGCGTCCAGGCCCGCCCGCAGCGCCGTGAGCACGCGGGGGTGAGTCACCGCCTCGCCCCCAAGGGTCAGGCCACCCATAGCGTCCATGAGCAGGGGCACGGAACGCCGCAGCTGATCGAGCACATCGGCTGGGATGTCTGCAGCGGACTGGGTCGCTGAGTTGGGCTGGGGGGGCTGGCCCGAGGGCGGAGAAGACTCGCTCACGTCGGAGAACATATCAGTGTCGATCTGCGCTATGACGCACGACGTGAGCCTCGTCGTGCTGGAAGGCGTGAGCCTGGCCTTTGGTCGTAGAGACCTTGTTTCAGACCTGGACCTTCGGATCGGGACGCACGATCGTGTCGGCCTGCTGGGGCCCAACGGTTCGGGCAAGAGCACCCTGCTGAAGATGATCGCCGACCAGGTGGTGCCTGATTCGGGCAAGGTCCGTCGTCGGAAAGGCCTGCGGTTGGGGTATCTGCCGCAGGACCTCGATCCGTCTCCGGGCGTGACGGTGCTGCAGACCGTGCTGTCGTCGGTCCCAGGTCGAACCTCGGTGGAGCAGGAGGCCGATGCGCTGGAAGCTGAGCTGACGACCGGCGGGGCGAGCGAAGAAAAAACGATGGAGCAGGCCGAGCGCTTGGCTGAACTCCACGAGCAATTGCTGCACTTCGAAACGATGTACTCCGAGTACGAGGCGCATCGCATCCTCGCCGGACTCGGTTTTTCGGAGACCGATCACAAGCGCGACTTGGGCGAAATGTCCGGAGGCTGGCAGATGCGAGCCCACTTGGCGGCGCTGCTCTTTCTGCAGCCTGACTTGTTGATGCTCGACGAGCCGACCAACCATCTCGACCTCCCTACGGTCGCGTGGTTGTCGTCGTTCCTGCGACGCACCAAGGGTGGTCTGGTCCTGATCTGCCATGACCGCGAGTTTCTCGGGGAGCAGATCGACCGGGTGGTCAGCCTGGAACCCGAAGGGGTGCGTCAGTACGCGGGCAACTACGAGGCCTATCGGCGCCAGCGGTCCGAAGAAGAAATCGTGCTGCGCAACCAGGCCAAGAACCAGGAACGGGAGCGGGAAAAAGCGCAGCAGTTCATCGACCGTTTTCGGGCTCAGGCCAACAAGGCAAAGGCGGTCCAGAGTCGCGTCAAGCAGCTCGAAAAGATGGCGTCGGTATCCACGCTCGAGGCACGCTCGGTGATTCGATTCACGTTTCCGCCAAGTGCACGGGCGGGGGCGCAAGTCATCAACATCGAGGCCCTGGGCAAGGCGTACGGCGACTTGCGTGTGTTGTCGGGAGTCACGCTGTCGGTGGCACGCGGCGACCGAGTTGGCATCATTGGCAAGAATGGCGCGGGTAAGACGACGCTGCTGCGGGTGGTCGCCGACGAGATCCCGGCCACCGAGGGGCGCGTGACCATGGGTCATGGCGTGAAAGCAGGGCACTACGCCCAGCACCACGCCGAGACATTGCAGGCCGAGAGCACGGTGCTCGAGGAGGTTGTGGCTGCCAACCCTGGCATCAACAACACGCGAGCGCGGACTCTGTTGGGCTCGTTACTGTTCCGCGACGAGGACGTGGACAAGCCGATCCGGGTGCTCTCTGGCGGCGAGCGTGCGCGTGTCGCTCTGGCTCGGTTACTCGTGGATCCGGGCAACCTCATGTTGATGGACGAGCCCACCAACCATCTCGATCTCGAAAGCAGCGAGGCGCTGGCGGAGGCGTTGGCGGGGTACGACGGGACACTGGTGTTCGTTTCGCATAACCGCGCGTTCATTCGTCGCTTGGCCACACGGATCTGGGACGTTCACGACGGCATCGTCGAGGACTACCCAGGCACGCTGGACGAGTACATGGACCGGCATCGGCAGCAGGGCGACGACGATGAGTCGGCGAGCCGCGGCGGTGGCGGGCAACCGGCCAAGAAGTCCAAGGCCGGGGACTCGAGGAGGCAATCCAACAGTGCCAAGGCTGGGGCCGCCCCCCGTGCTGCTGCTGC
>JAESSZ010000018.1 GCA_016763875.1 Nannocystaceae bacterium | reverse complement strand
TCGATGGAGACCCCATGAATCTCACCTGGCAGTGGCCACTGTTTGACGATCTCCAGCGTGTTGGTGTCGATGCCCAGCAGTGGATTGTGTGCAAGCCACAGGGTGCCGTTGCCATCGGTCATACAGCCGCCGTGGTCGGAATCCACGAAAGCCGTTTCCCATGTTTCAAGGACGGGATCGAAACGCGACACCGAGTCTGCGCAGAGCCACGGACGTCCGACTGAGTCCACCGCGATTCCATAACCGCCAACAGGGGGCGTCCACACCTGGTGGGCAAACGTATTGCGATCGACCCGCACCAGCGTTTGCCCACTCACCTCAATCGCCCAAAAATGCCCGTCACCGTCAACAGCACCCCCGTACAGTCCGGTAGGGCCGATGATTTCGGGGATCGCGATGGTCTGCTGCACGACACCCGTTTCCCCGTCCAGCAAGAGCACCTCCGGCGAGCCATCGTCCAGGGTTCCTCCGGTCCACAACTTGCTGCCTTGGTATCGACAAGTTGCCCGATCCCACACGCCCGGGGTCCAGGCGACGGGCCGGTTGGAGGTGTAGTTCAGCGGGGTGTGCCATGCGCGGCACTCCTCTTGTTCCCACGACAAGACATCATCGGATCCGATGGAACTCTGGATTCCCACCGTCCCGTTGCTCTCCACGCAATCCGAGATGCGGGCGTAGAACATCGTCACACCCCCGTCTCGGTTCGCGACCGCGGCGTCGCCGTTGAGGTTTACCGACGTCCGTGAGGGGCTCCCTCCGTAGTCGGGGCGCGTGGCATAGCGTCCCTCTTCAGCCATTGTGTCGGTGTCGATCTTCGACAAGGTGGCTGGATACTGCGTGTTCGCGATCCAAATGTAGGAAAACACGTTGCTCCCGCCGGGCCCTCGGCACGATTGCGGGAGGTCAGTGGTGCCGACATCAAACACGAAGCCTGTCGTACTGCTCGTGTCGAGGCCGTCCCCCGCCGTGCCGGTCGTCCTCGAGCCGACGGAACCGTCATCTACGGGCGTGTCTACTCCGGTTGTGACCCCGGTTGTGCCACCGGATGGCGACCCTGGTTCAATGGCGGGTCTGACATCCGCACAGCCAGTCATCGCCAATGCACCGAGGCAAACTACACACCATGCCTCCACACTAGTCATCGTCCCAGACCGGCGTTGCCGTGTCCACCAGCATGCCGACGGCTGATGTAACCGGACTCAAAACCGGACGGTAACCGAGCCGGTATGGAGCCCGTCGCTGCTGGGGAACTTCGCACCGCGAATGATCTTCTTGAGGCATCGACCCGCCTCGCTGTCGGGGGCATCGATCATGGTGGCGCCGCCGGAACTCTTGATGCCGAAGTTCGCGCGGAGCACGGTGCCACCCGCCGCGCCACACCGCTTCTTTGCCTTCTTGGCGATGCCACGACTGACCGACGCGTCCGTCTTCACGGCCGCGGATCTCTTTGGCACCTTGGGCTTCTTGGGTTTCTCGCTATCGACGGGCGTTGCCTCCTCGATGGGCGTTGCCTCCAGCGGGACCTCAGTGGGTGACTCGGCGGGCGTTGGCGCAGCTTCCGTTGGCACTTGTGCGACCGCGTCCGGCGTCGTCGGGATGACCGGGCCGTCGGGCGCCTTTGTGTCCGTTGGTGTCTCGACCGGGGCCTGCGGGGCCGCGGAAGCGATCTTTGCAGTCGGCGTTTCGACGGGGTCTCGATCGTTGCGCAGCAGCACGTAAGCGATCGCAAACGTCCCGATGGCGAACAGCGCCAGCGCGGCCGCGATCCACCGCCCGGCGCCTCCATTGTGATGGATGATGGTGACCCCAGTTTGCCCACCTACGCCCTCAACGTAGGTGCCCATCGCAGGTTTGTTCGTCATCCCCGGCCCACCCCAGGTCCCCGGGGCGGCGACGGGATTCGTCACTTGCCCGATGTTGGAGTTCGTGGCTGCGCCCGGTCCGGTTCCCGCGGCTGGACCTCCGGTAGGCGCAACGAGCGGCGGCGTGTCCAGTATGGTCGGGGACACCGGTGTATTCGGCACCGCCCCAGCCGCGTACTCGGGCAGCATCATTGTGTGATCCGCCTCCGGCATCGCGTTGGCTTTGATCGCCGCCTCGAACTCTTCCATCGTTTGGAAACGCAGTTCGGGGCGTTTCTCAAGGGCGCGCAGGATAATCGCTTCGGCGTGCGGAGGCAGCGATGGAACCCGGGACCGTGGGGCTGACGGGATCTCAGAGACATGCCGGCTGAGCACGGCAAAGATACTGTCTCCCACAAACGGGACCACGCCTGTCACACATTCGTACGCGACGACGCCGAGCGCGTAGACATCGGTACGAACGTCGATTTGCGCTCCCATGGCCTGCTCTGGCGACATGTAGTGCGCGGTACCTAGGAGTTCCGACGAACCGGTGAGCACGGGGTCGTCGGGCTCTGCTTCCGCGAGTTTCGCGATTCCAAAGTCGACCACCTTGACGTGCACTGGTGGGTCGTCGTCGCTATCGTCGGGCGGGGCAACAACGAAACAGTTCGCCGGTTTGACGTCACGGTGGATGATGGCTTTGGCGTGGGCCGCTTTGAGCCCGCGAGCGATCTGCAAAAGCAGAAGACGAGTTTCCGGCCAGGGCAGTGCGCCGTTCGCTCGGATGTGCTGGGCGAGATCCTTGCCCTCCAGCAGCTCCATTGCGAAATAGACGGTGCCGTCCGCCAACTGGCCGAAATCAATGATGTCGACAACGTTGGGGTGGCGAATCTTGGAGCTGGCCTGCGCCTCCCGCAGGAATCGCTGCACCTGAATGGGGTGGCTCGCGAGAGTTGGGCTCAGTACTTTGATCGCAACCTGTTTGCCGAGGACCGTTTGCGTCGCCCTGTAGACCGCACCCATGCCTCCTGCGCCGAGCTGGCCGTCGATTCGGTATCGGCCGTCGAGGACCGCACCGACGAGGGCTTTCGGGCCGTCCCAACCTGGAGATTTCACGTCGCTCACGGTGACCCCAGGGCGTAAGATAGCAAGCCCGCTCGGCTCGAATCAAGCGGTGGCAGGACTGTTGTCGGTCGCCGCCTCCTCCGCTAAACTTCGCTTTGTGGGTCGTGTGAAGAGCATTGCAGTGTCGATGGCTGTTGGGCTGTCCCTACTTGGAGCAAGGCCGACCCACGCCGCAGCGCCCAAGACGCGGGATGCCGAGGCGCTGATCGACGAGGCGGAGATCGCGGCGGACGAAGGGCGCCACACGGACGCCGCCGAAGCTTACGCAGCCGCGTACCGTGGGCTCTCGCTTTCCATGCGCGCAGGCCCCATCGGCGCTCAGGTGATAGGCAAGGCGGTACGGGCGTACAAAGCGGTGGCAGCCTCGGACGGGGCGGCGGCGCTTGCCGGTTGCGTTGACCTGCTCGAAATGCACGTCGGGGACTTGCGAACCCAAGGCAAAACAGACCAGCTCGTAGAACTGGAGGAGATGCTCACCCGGATCCGTGAGCAGGTGGAGGACAGCCAGTCACCAGTCGAGGAGCCCGTCGAGCCAGTGGAAACCTTGGAGGCCACGCCCGCCGAGGAAGAGAAGGAAGCCACAGTGATTGTCACCCCGGGGGCGACGGGGCGGGATGACCGTGCGCTTGGCCGCCCGCAGACCGTTGGCCTGCTTGTCGGCGGATCTGTTCTCACGTTGGGCGGGGTGGCGATGATTGCTGGCGGCGTCAGCGGTGATCGCACTGCGCAGCAACGCCTCGACGATCGCGGCGGGGAGATGGACGGCGACACGAAGTACTTGGCGGACGCGCGGACCAC
>JAESSZ010000158.1 GCA_016763875.1 Nannocystaceae bacterium | reverse complement strand
GTTGCTTGGCGTTGGCTGCCGGGGCGAGCCAGCCTCGCGAGAGCCGGCCGAGCCCATCCCCGACCTTGCGCCCGCCCAGGAGTGGGTCCCGGCCGGGGAAGCCGCTGCAATCGCCGAGACCAAGGCGATGCTCGAGAAGTTCGTCAAGAAGCGGTTCGACGCGACGGGGACGGCGCACCGGGATGCGCACGTCAAGTCGCATGGCTGCGTACAAGCGCACGTGACCGTCTACGACGGGCTGGCCGACAACTTGGCGGTGGGACTTTTCGCTGCCCCCAAGACCTACGCAGCGTGGATTCGATTCTCGAACTCGGCGGACGCCCCCGCACGCGATCGCAAACCCGATGGTCGCGGGATGGCTATCAAACTCATGAACGTTCCCGGGGAAAAGGCGCTCCCGGGCCAGGCGCACGAGACGTCGCAGGACATTATTCTGATCAACTATCCGGTCTTTGTTGTCCGTGACGCCGCGGACTACGTCGAGTTTACGCGCGACTCGACCACCGGACACCCACTGCGTTTTTTCTTCGGGGCTGGCATGTCCCGGATTCCCGAGTTGAAGTCCGCTGAGCACCTGGCGTTACAGAAGGTCGTTTCACCGATCTCGCCGGCCTACTACTCGATGACGCCGTACTTGCTCGGAGAGGGCCAGGCGGCGAAGTATGGGGCTCGACCGTGTACCACCGAGCAGCGTAAACGCAGACGCTTCGGCAAGGACTACCTGCGCAAGCAACTGGTCGACGACTTGGGCTCTGGCGGCGCGTGTTTCGAGTTGATGCTGCAGGTGCAGACCGACGTTGACCGCATGCCGATCGAAGACCCGACGGTGGGCTGGCCGGAGTCGCTGTCGCCCTACGTGCCCGTCGCACGCATCGATATTCCCGCGCAGACGTTCGACTCTGAACCGCAACGCGAGTTGTGTGAGTACCTGACCTTCAATCCGTGGCACACGAAGCTCGAACATCGGCCGCTGGGTGGGATCAACCGCGTGCGCAAGGCGGTGTACGGCGCCATCGCGAGTCTCCGCCATGGGTTGGACGGCGTGGCGGTGCTCGAGCCCACCGACCACGACGTGCAGGGCTACCTCAAAGCCGTGCGCGGAGTTTCCTCAGTGGTCGAAGCCCGGCGCCCATAGCCGGGTAAACGCATCGAAGTCCTGCACCCCGGCTTGGGTCATGACCAACTCGGCGCGGTTGCTCATGATGAACCCGGAGTCGCCGCCGACGAGTGAACCTAGCCTGCGTCGAGTTGCTGCTGCCCAGATGGTCATGCCCAACGCCTCGAATCGGTCGCCCGCGGTCCGCAGGTCACTTTCTGCCTGCGTTTTGTCGCCCGTGACGAACGCGATCCCAGCCCGAAGCGCATGTCCCATGGGGGCCGCCGACGGAAAGGAGAGTCCGAGCAGGGTTTTGGCGAGCCGCTTGGCCAACGCCAAGCATCGAGTTCGCTCCGCTTGGTCTTGATCGGCAGCGGCCAGTGCAAGCCGACCTCGCCATGAGCTGACTTCCGTGAGGGCATAGGAAGCCCGCATCAACGGATTTTTGGCCATGGCGAGAAATGCGGGCTCCTGGGCGCGGTAGGTGTCGACCGCTTGGTTGGCGTACATGCCCAAGGCGCAGCGTGCGTTGAGGATGTGGATCTCTGCGGCCTGGATTCCGTGTTCACCGCAAAACGCCGCGCTCTCTTCGAGCGAAGATCGTGAGTACGCCAGCTGGCCCTGAGCCAGCGCGACGGGGAAAGCCAGAAACAGCCTCGCCAGCGCCGCATGGTAGACGTTGCAGCGCAGCGTGGCGTCGCGCGCGGTCCGGCGACTCACCGCTTCCAGCGCTGGCATGTCGCCAGTGGAGTATAGCGCCGCGGCTTGGCACGTCATCGTGTCGAACAACATCGCGTGCACACCCGTGCACGTATCGCGGATCAATGTCTCGGCCGCTCGGTTTTTCTCGAGAGACTCTGTCCACTGCGCGCCCATCAACAGCACGAGTCCCTCGGTGGCCAGCGCGTTGGCCCGAGCCTCGGGGGTGTCGATCCGGCGGGCTAGTTCTCGCACTTGCTGCAGCAAGGAGCGGGCGCGTGTGAGCCCGCGTTCGCCGAAGTAAGACGCACTTTTCGCCTCTTCCGACAGGGCGGCCGCGACACGGGTCGGCTCTCCGCACGACAGTGCTCGCAGCAGGTGTTCGGCTTGGTAGTAGCCGCCCTCAAGGATGTCGCTAATCACCAGCCCGCGCGAAGCGTCCCAGCACGTGTCCACGCGGGCCAACGTTGCCGGATCGATGTTGTTGTTTTCCTTCCAGCCCATCCCACGGAGTTTGAGCCGAGCGCGGCGCAGCAGCAGACCGGCGACTGCTCCGCGGCGGCTGGTGGGCATGGGGATCGCGTACGCGGCCAAGACATCGGCCAGCTCGGCTCGTCCCTCGTCGGAGTAGCCGGCCAACAATAGCTGCACGGCGGCCCGGCGTTTGAGATCCAATTGCGTTGCGCCATCTTCGAGCGCGGCTGCGGCCTGAAATGCGCCAGCTGCCTCGCGCCCGTGCCCGGCGTTGGCGAGTGCTTCGCCACGTCGTCGGTGCAGTGTCGCGCGGTCATCGACGCCCAGTGCAAGCGCGAGCGCCAGCAGGTCGGCGGCGCGTTCGAACGCGAACTGCGACACCGCGCGGTCGGCTGCCGCGATCGCGAACTGGCGAGCCTGCGTCTCGTCACCCGCGGAGCGGTAGTGGTGGAGGAGGTCCTCGGGGTCTGCATCGCGTTGGGCGAGCAGGGCCGCTGCAAGCCCGCGGTGAGTCTGAGTACGGTCCGTCTCTGACATCGAGTCGACCGTCGCCTGGCGAATGCGGTCGTGGTACTCTCGATCACGCGCGCGCCCGTGGGACCGACGGTGCGCACGAAATGTTCTGATCGCAGCCGAACGATAGGATCGGCGTCGTCTTCGGCGACACGCGCCGCCGCGAGCACAACGGATTGCGGCAGACGACGACCCGCGACCGCGACCGCCTGCAGGACCCGGCGTGCGGCATTCGGGAGCCCTGCGATGCGCTCCCCGAGCACGTCGCTGAGGCGCGGGCTGATGAGGTCTTGCGGGGCGATGTCGCTGGCCGCCGCGGTGGCCGCCAGGTGACGAATCAACTCGCCGGCGAACAGAGGATTGCCTTCGCACTCGGTCGCGAGGCGGTCGGCGAGTGATTCCGGCAGGTGGTGCTTACGCAGCAATAGGCTGGTCAGCATCGTGGCCTGGGCGTGGGGGAGTGGCCCGACCGTAATGCGCTGGATGTCGATCCGCGGTCGCGTGCCGGTGAGCGCGTTGATCAACCGCGCCAGACTCGAGTTGGCCTCGGTGGCATCCTCCTGGCGGAAGGTGGCGACCAACAGCAGGTTGGGCGCGTTGGGCGGCCGCAACAGGTCGGCCAGCAATGTTGCGCTGTCATCGTCGGTCCATTGCAGGTCGTCGATATGCAGGACCAGCGGTCGCCGATCTGTGATGCGGCCGAGGAGTTCTTGGAGCGCAGAAAACGCCCGTGTTCTGATCTCCTGCGGCTCAGCCGGGGCGCGGCGCGGCGCATTGTCGATGGCCTTGACGTCCAGCAGCGCGGGGAAGAGGCGGGTTAGCGCGTGGACCTCACGTGGGAGCAGCGCCGCGATCTCGGCCTCTGGAAGCCGTCGCAGGTGGCGGGTCAAGTGGTCGATGATCGGGTCGAGTGCTTTGTAAGGGACCGACTCCCGCTCGTAGCAACGTCCTCGAAGCACCACCACCGAGTCGCCATCTCGGCGCCGCAAGGACCGCAGAAAATGGTCGACGATCGCAGACTTGCCGATGCCCGAGGGTCCCTCGACCAGCGCGACGACGGTGTGGCCGAGGCTCGCGGAGTTGTACGCGGTATGCAGGGTGGCCAGCGCCGCATCGCGTCCCAGGAGTGGTGAT
>JAESSZ010000157.1 GCA_016763875.1 Nannocystaceae bacterium | reverse complement strand
GTGTCCCAGTGCGCGACCGGCGAGCGGCTCGGAGTCGCTGACCGCCCCGACGATCTTCAGGACCTCGAGGGCCAACGGCCGATCTTCGGGATCGCGCGCCAGCAGTTGCTCGCAGAGATCATCGAGGTCCGGAGGCACGCCCGCTTGATTGCGACTTGGCCGTCCCGCACTCCGCAGCTGCTTGGCCATCAGCAGGCCCATGCCCGACAGCCCACCGAACGGGTACGCCCCGGTCAGAGCCTCGTACAACATGACCCCGACGCTGTACCAGTCGCTCGGCGCGCCGAGTTCGAGGTCCGCCGCCTGCTCGGGAGACATATAGGCTGGTGTTCCCGACAACCCTTGCTCCACGTCTTTGTTGGAGAGCGGACGAGCGAGGCCAAAGTCGGCAACGAGGACCTCGCCGTCGTCACGAACAAGAACGTTCGAGGGCTTGAGATCCCGATGCAGCAGCCCAAAATCGTGCAGCGCCGCAAGACCGCGGGACAGACGACGCAAACCATCGCGAAGGCGGCCCTCGTCGAGTTCGTCAAGGTCTTCTCCACGGGCCCACGTCAGGAAGTCGGTTCCCGTCACCAGCTCCATGGTGAAGTACGCGCCTGCCCCACCCACGAACAGCTCGTGAAGGGTCACAAGGTTCGGATGGCTGACATCGCTGAGCACCCGAAACTCTTGCTTGAACCGAACGAGTTCCTCCGGCGCGACACGAAGCAGCGTCTTGAGTGCCACTGCGCATTGGTGCCGCTCGTCCCAGGCCTCGTACACCGCCCCGTGGGCACCCACGCCGATGAGCGCGCGAATTTCAAAGCGGTCGTCGAGACGCTGCCCAACGAGGTCTTCGTCATTCTCCGTCGTACCGAGGTCGACGGAGGTCGTCTGCGCTAGCGGGTCGAACGAATCGGCCACGGCCAAGTGTAGTGCACGGCTCGGGATACGGATACGGAAAGAGGGGCGTCGCACCATCACCACCCCCTTGGAGATCAGCCCGCGCTGTTGGGCATGAGTTCCGTGACAGACCATGGTGCCGTGCTGGTGTCGACCATCATGAGTCGGAAGCTCTCCTCGTTGGCCTCGGGGGTAAGGTCACCTGCAGCAACGACCCAGCCACGCACGCCGGCCTCGGCGGGAACGTGAAAGTCCACGATTGGAAGCAGCGGGGTAGCCTGGCCCGCAGCGGCGAAACCGAGCTGGTAGGTGAGCGGCTGCAAGGGGATCTCGTCGGTGACGTTCGGCCATTTCAACCCAACGGCAAGCACGTTGCCCTCTTCGATCATGGCTCCGGTCACGACACCGACGTCGACTTCTGGCGCTGGAGCGCCGTGAACCAGTCGCAGGACCGCGTCGTCTTCCATATCGAGCGTGAAGTGCTCCTGAAACGCGACGATCTGTGCGGGCGGCTCCCCTGCGACTGGGCTGAGCTCACCGGTGGCGAGCAAGAGGTAGCGCTGCCCCGCCTCGAGTTCCCCCGTGGAGTCTACGACTGCCGCCGTGCCGCCGCAGTTGCTCGGCGAGGGATACAA
Organism: Nannocystaceae bacterium; assembly: GCA_016763875.1. Classification (GTDB taxonomy): domain Bacteria; phylum Myxococcota_A; class Polyangia; order Nannocystales; family Nannocystaceae; genus JAESSZ01. Next base: position 7,074 of record JAESSZ010000157.1, on the reverse strand, counting down.
CGCCACTTCGTAGTTCCCCGGCGAGACTTGGGCCCGTTGCATACCGCCAAATGTCAGGTGCGAGGCGAGCAGCGTATCGCCCGCGCACAGATCGACTTCAGGTGCGTCAGGGCTTGCGTGCAGGGCGATGATCTCGGGGTCCTGCTTGATGAAACCGATCGTTCCCTGCGGACCAACCGCCAGCAGTCCAAAACCATCGTCCTCACGTGCCAACTTTCCGAGAAGACCGGTCGCGATAATAATCACCTCGCCTCCGTCGGGAAGCTCGGGCGTCGTGAAGGTGGTGACCAAGTCACCGTCGACGGCGATCCCGATGCGAAGGGCCACTTCGGCGGGCAGACTCACCCCGCCCGCTCCCGTCTCCGAGAACCGCGTCACCGCTTCGATCTCGATCTCTCCGTCAGCACCAACATCGATGTCCACCGCGGGCGCATCCGAGCCCGCATGGACGATTCGCACCCGCGCCTGCCCCAGCGTCTCCGAATCCCAGCCCTCGACCAACGGAATGGCACGAAAGCCATTGTTGCCCATGGTGTCGAGCAGGCCCGCTGCGAGAGCGGAGACCGCCGCGCCCTCGGGCAAGGTCAGCTCGCCCGTCTCGTAGATCGGGATGTCCAGTGGTGAACCGCCCGCCACTCGCACCTGAAAGTTGTAGGCGCCCGCGGGAACTTCGAGCCAGTCCGACGTCTCGGTATAGGCCAGGTCCGTGATGACCGGCTCATCCGATCCCTCGACGTAGATGTCGACCGCTGGGGCATCCGGTGCCCCGTGGATCACTCGCACAAGTGCGTTGCCTTCCATCGGCTCGGGCATTGGGTCATCGTCGTTGTCGTCATCGCCAGTGCCGCCGGTTTCTCCCTCTTCGCCGCTTTCGTCGTCGCTGGGATCACCGTCATCGAGCCCACTGAGCGGAGACTCGCCATCGCTGCCCGCGTCCATCGCGTCGGTGTCGCTCGAGCCACGCTCGTCAGAGGGCGCGTAACAACCCGCGCTCGTCAGGGAAGCAACGGTAAGAAGTCCGAAAAACGCTCGGTCGATGGTGATGCTCTTCATGGTGTGGGTCCTGCTGGCATCCCTCGTTTCCGAAGGCTCGCGGGTGCTTGTTGAGTTTGTGCAATGTTTTGCGTAAGGTTTCAAGGTAACTTTCTACAAAGATTGCACACTGCTGTAATTGCTTCACTTTCACCCAGCCATTCGGCGCGAGACCCGCATGACTGTACAAGGTAGCCTTGCAGAGTCCGTTGAAGGTTCCACAAAAAGGGCGGTTCCGAATCCAATCGGTGGCCGAGATGACTGGAGTCCCGGCCTCGACGCTGCGGGCGTGGGAACAACGCTACGGGTTCCCTTCCCCAGAGCGCACCGCGTCCGCTTACCGCGTCTACAGCAAAGCAGACATCGAGCTCATCGCCGCCGTGCGGGCAAGATGCGACGGAGGCATGGCACCCGCCGAAGCGGTGGCGGAGGTACTGGAGGCCGGAGCCACACCCGCGCCGAAAACGCCCACACCCACGCTTGCAAGCGCCACGACCGCGGACTTGCCTCTCGTTGAACGCATGCTCGTTGCCGCGCATGCCCCCGACCCTACCGCGCTCGACGAGGCGATCCGGTCCGCGTTGATGCTCGGTTCTCCAACGACGGTGTACGAAGCCGTGCTTCGTCCCAGTTGGGCGACCCTCCGCGAACAATGGGCCTTGGGCGATCTGGACTCCGGGCGCGCTCGCCTCGCGCTCGAGGTACTCAACCACGCGGCGCGCGATCTCATGCGGCTGGGCCAACCCGGTACCCCGACGGGCACCGTACTATTGGCGCCGCTGCCGGACGAAGACGACGTCATCCCACTCGTCCCCATCGCCTTCGCTGCCCATTCGCGCTCTCTTCGCTCGGTCCTGCTCGCGCCGAGAACCTCGGCAGCGTCCATCGGTGAGGCCGCCGAGCGCCTCGATGCAACTCTCGTCGCGATCGCAGCCTCCGAAGCACCACCCACGCGGCGAGCTCGGGAGGTTTTCGACGACATCGCCTCCCGTGTCAGCCCACGCCCCTGGGTCGCATGTGGACCGGCGACCGACACCTTGCGGACCGTGATCGAACGTTGCGGCGGGACGGTGGTCGACGGCACGACACTGCCAGTGTGATGCCCACCGCGCGACCGCCACTGATGACATGAAGGCGTCCACCGTACGTGCGATGCGCACTGGGAATCGCCGCGACATGTAGGACGAACTCGTCGAATAGCAAGCGGCACTGCGCCCCGATCGACTCGACGTTTGTGGTACTCAAGGACCCCCCACTGCGCCGGATGTTCGTCCGCGGCGGGACCCTCGAATCGGGTGGGAATCTTCTCAAAACTGTTCACTGGCCCTCCCGACAAGGACGGGTCAAGCGATGCTTCGCCCAAGGCCGACGCACCCGTCGACGATGCGGATGCCGCCCCAACCCCTCGCTACGGTACCCAAGTGCCTCCGACGGCCAGTCCTGACCCTGACCCATCTTCCGTGACGCCGCGCGCTCCTGCAGCGAGCCGTCCATCCCCCGCCGAGCAGACGAAGCAACCGCCCGTCGCGCCGCGCGCCCCTTCCCCTGGGGCATATCCCGCGCCGAAGGCACCCGTGCCACCGCGTACGGGGGCTGCGAGTGAAAGCGGAACCCGGCCGAGCGCGACCGTGAACAAGTTCGTCTTCAAGCCGGCCCGGAGCAAGTCGCAAACAAGAAATCCCGACTCCAAGAAGCCCGACTCCAAGAAGCCCGACTCCAAAAAGCCCGACTCTCAGAAGCCCGACCCCAAGAAGCCCGACTCTCAGAAGGTTGAAGCATCGGCAGTCCCGGAGCACCAAACGCGTACGAGCACCGAGCCGCTAAGCGTGCCTCCCGCGCCGAGATTCGACGCAGGGAGACGCGCACCGAGCCAGATCTCGATGCCAAGGACCAAGCGCCCACCGTCGCCGACAGCGTCGATCGGCAGCATGCAGCTGACCAAATCGACGCGGGCACCAGCAAGAGCCGCTGCACCGGCCTCAGACGCGTCTCTCGGGGAAGAGATCGACGCTTTGTTCGACGGCGCGACCGTTTCTGGTGACGCCAACGCTGCCCCTGGACGTTTGGCTCCGACCGCGGACACGGAAAAAGAGATCCGCCAGCTATTTGGCCAGATAGCTGCTCACCACGCCGCGCAGTTGCGTGATTTTTTCATCGAACTTTCGCTCTCTCCCGCGAGCAAGCAGTGGGCGGACATCTGCGCGCCAGCCCTAACGTCGATCTGCCGCGCGGCCGACTCCATTGCCAATGAACAACTGTCCTCCGCATTGCGACGGTTGGACAAAGCACTGGACAACGCCCGACGAGGTGGTGACCCCCTCATCGCCGCCGCGCCACGAGACGAACTGCTCGCCGCGTTTGCCACCCTGTCCGAGATTCTGCCCGAGGCGTTCGATCTCGCGAACCATCGAGCTCGCCGCGATCCGGTGATCGTGCACACCCTGCTGCAGCAGGTACCAGGCATCTCGACCCTCGCCACCGAACGCATCTACGCCGCCGGGCTCTCCTCTTTAGACGCGTTCTACGGCGCCACCGCAGCAGAATTCGCGATCACGACTGGGGTAGACCAGCAACTATGCGCCGCGGTCATCGCACACTTCGCCAAGTACCGTCGCGGCCGCGCGGAACGGGCCGAGCACGCCCAGCACAGCGAAGAACGCAAACGGCTGTCAGCCCTGCTCGCCGACGTGCGCACGCTGCAAGCGGAGTTTCGCGAGGCTGAGGTGCAGGAGCGTGGCCGGGACAAGCGACGCCTTCGGACTCACCGGGTGCAACTGGTCCAAGACATCAACCTCGCGTTGGCGCACCTCGGACAGGTCGCACTCATCGAAGAGACTGCAAAACTACCGGTCGACACCAAACTCGAACACGTCGAACGCTATCTCAAGAAAGCATCTGCGACTCAGTGATGAGCGCGCGCACAAGGAATTATCATGGCGCAACCAACCAAAGGTGAAATCGAACGGGGTGCCAAGTCGGGGAGAGCCTTTGAGCGCTCGGATCTCCGCGGGGTCGAGCTGTCCGGCTCGATGTTGGTAGGCATCAAGCTGTCTTGGTCCGACCTGGACGGGGCGAACCTAGAAGGCGCGGACCTCTCGGGCGCAGACCTGGCTGGGGTGAGCCTGCGAGAAGCCTACTTGGCCAACGCAAACCTCAGCGATGCCAACTTGTCGAAAGCCGACCTGGATGGGGCGATCCTAACGGGTGCCAATCTATCGGGCGTCGACTTCACGCGAGCGAACCTCAGTGGGGCAAAGCTCGACCGCTGCAACCTGCAGGGCGCGCGTCTGCGGTACGCGCAACTGGACGGCGCGGTTTTAGGCAAAGCCGACCTCACGGGGGCAAACCTCAGCAACGCCGATCTTGAGGAAGCCGACCTGTCGGGCGCAACCTTGCGCAGCACCAACCTCACCCGGGCCACGCTGCGTTCGGCCGACCTCACGGAGGCGATGCTCGACCACGCCAACCTCGGTCGTGTCATCGCCGTAGGCACTATTTTTCTCAATACGGTACTCACCAACGCCGACCTACGGGAGGCCGACCTCACGGGCGCTCGATTGCGAGGGGCGAGTCTTGCCAACGCCGACCTTCGCCGGGCCGTGTTGGCCGACGCCGACTTCGAAGAAACCACGCTAACCGGAGCGAAGATCCACGGGTTGGATACCGGCGGCGTGTTTCCCAGCTCGGTCACCGCCGAGTGGGCTGACGCCGGGGCCAAAGGTGACGGCCGCCACCTGCTCGACATTCGACAGATCCGTCGCCTTCTCGCGGCGGACGATGCCTCGCCATCAAGTCGGCAGCGACGTTTCTTCGGACAGGGCGACGTGCTGCGCAACGCGGAACTGGACTTCCGAGAGGGCGCCACCATTCATGTCGAGAGCGCGTTCGAGAACTGCGTGATCCAGCTTTCTGCGGACTCGGAACTCGTCTTGGGTGACAAGGGGTCGATGAAAGACTGCACGATCCACGGGGGCCGGCTGACGATCCATGGCCGCTTCATCGAAGGCGAAAAGACCGGTCTCGTCTCCCCGCACAGACTCGTGGTGAGTTCGACCGGGGTAGTGGCCTCGGTGCTGCAACAACCCAACGCACCAACGGAGTTCGCATTTGAACGCGGCTGCAAGTTGCGGATAGAGATCAAGAAGGCAACGGGAGCTTAACCGGCGGGGAACAAAGACCATGGACAGTACACAGCAAGAGAAGCAGACTCTCGTCGAAGAAGGCACCGAGTTTTCCGGCACCTTGCGCGCAACGTGCAAAGTCGTGGTGCGTGGCGAAGTGAAGGGTGAACTCGAAGCACCAGCGGTCGAGATCGCCGACACCGGGTCGGTCACAGGAACGTTACGAGCAAAAACGGTGCGCTCACTGGGCACGCTTGCCGGTGTCGTCGAAGTCGACGACATATTCGTCGCGGGCAAGGTCCTGAGCGAGACCGTGATTCGGGCAAAAACCCTCGAGGTCAAACTGGCGGCCCAGGAGGGTCACCTGGAACTGACGTTCGGCGACTGCGTACTGGAGGTGGGCGAGATGCCCGGCGATCAGCCCGTAGACGACGATGTGGCCACGACTGAGACCGATTCGGACGCAGCTTCGGCTGAGGGGGCAACGCCTGACGTCGACGCCGACGCCGACGGATCACGCAAGTCACGAAAGCGTCGAGGACGAGGCAAGAAAGCCCGCGGTAAAGAGGCGGACTCGATATCCAGCACAGCCGACGGCGAGTCCAACGACAGCAAGTCCAACGACGGCGAGTCCGACACAAGTTCGGCCGACACCGAGTCCAACGCCAGCGAGTCCAACGACAGCAAGTCCGACGACAGCGAGTCCACCGACACAGCCAAAGTCACCAACGCACCGGCCTAGTCGTGGCTGCATTTGGCAGCTCGCACGCCCATGACCCCCTGTGACGTCCGGTTTGTCTTCCTCGCGCTGCGTAACCACCCGTACGCACGCGAGATGCTCTCGCAGTTGCTGGCCGCGGGGTTCGAGCCAAGCGTCGTTATCGAAGAAGACTCCGAGGTCGCGCGCACCGAGAACGCAAAGTTCATCGCCCGCATGGCGGGGTTTGAACTCGCCCCATCGATCGATACGTTGCTCGAAGGCAGACGCAGCGCGCGAGTCCTCGTTGACAACCACAACGACGACGCGTGTCGCGAGCAACTGGAGCGAGCGGCACCGCAGCTCATCGTGCTGGGCGGGACCCGAATCCTCAAGCCACACGTGTTTGCGCCCGCCTCCAGCGGCACGCTCAACTCCCACCCAGGACTACTGCCCGAGGTCCGCGGCTCCGCATCGGTGGCATGGGCGATACAACGCGATCTACCGATCGGATGCACCTGCCACTTCATCGAAGCGGGCATCGACACCGGCCCAATCGTCCGGCGACGGTCGCTGGCCGTCCACCGCACGGACGCCTACGAGAAGCTGTGCCACGCGACCTGTGTCTTGTCCGGGGCGCTGATGACCGAAGCACTGCAAGCGTTTGTCGCAGGGACCTTGCAAGGCACACCCCAGCCGACCGGCCACAGCGCGCATCGCAACATGCCGGCTGAGGGCGTTGCGCGCGTGAAGGAAAAACTCGCCGCGGGGCGCTACGCCCACTTCGTCGATTGACGATACCCACCCCGGGTCTGTCAGCGCCGCGTCCCGCCGAACCGCAACCCCTGCGTCGGAGGGAGGTGCTCCCCCTGCGCAGGCGCGAGGGTTTGGAACGAGACGTAGAGTTGGTCCCCGCGGGCTTGCGTCTCGTACGACACGATCTGCGGCCGGTGGCTGTCCTTCTCCCGCTGCGCCAGTCCAAGGAGCATGACCAACGCATCGACCTCTGCAGGATCGTCCGCCCTGCGAATCGACTGCTGGACAGTGACCGTGGCCAGGTCCAGTCGCCGCAGTTTGGCTTGCAAATCGTGCATCGCCGCCCGCATGTCGTTGAGCCCCTGATTCTCGTTGCTGATCTTTCCGAGCGCTCGCAGCGCCTGGAATACCTGCTCGGAAGTCCCGCGAGGCAAACGAGCGTTGAGCGACGCTGCCTCGCCCCCCTGG
>JAESSZ010000156.1 GCA_016763875.1 Nannocystaceae bacterium | reverse complement strand
GGGAGGCGCCTGGTACGCCACGAAATCGCGCGAGCCGATGCCGCTGTCCCCGTCCGAGCGCCCCAAAGACGTGCCCGCAGTCGTTCGTGAGTACATGAACGCGGGGTACTACGTCACCAAGGGCGGCGAGGAGGTCAAGAGCAAGCGCCGTTTCCTCCGGACCTTGCGTGGCGCGTACGCCCGCAAATACCAGCTCAAACGCAAAGAGTCCCCGGAGTTCAAGGGGCGCGTGCTGGCGGGAGCCGAAGACCTCCCTTTGTATTTCATCCGTCGCGAGATGGCGCTGCTCAAGCGCGAGTCCGAAGGCAGCGATGTGCTGATCAAGACCGACAAGATCCCGACGCGGCTGGCTACCCATCCTTTTCTCGACAGCGTGTTCATCGGCAACAATGTGCACTTCGTGGACGGCGAAGGCCTACTGATGCGGCGCTACGCGGTGGGCAAGGCCTACAAGCTCAAACGTCCGGCCGGCGTCGAAGCGTCCGAGCATTGGATCCACATCGACTTGTCCGAGCAGACGCTCGTGGCGTACGCGGGCGATGTCCCCGTCTTCGCCACGCTGGTCTCGACGGGCAAAGAACCGGGGATGACCCCCGTCGGTGTGCACCGAGTCCAAACCAAGTTGGTTGCCGCCTCGATGCGCGACCAGCCGCAGGAAGACGAGGCCTACTCGATCGACGACGTCCCGTGGACGCAGTACTTCTCCGGTAGCGTCGCGCTGCATGGCGCGTTTTGGCACGCAGGTTTTGGTCAGGTACGGAGTCACGGGTGCGTCAACCTCTCGCCCAGCGATGCGCGGTGGTTGTTTGGTTTCACCGATCCCCCGTTGCCGCCTCAGTGGCACGCGGTGGCACCAACCCGCGGAACCCCCTCGGGCAGCGCCATTGTCGTCACGCAGTAGGCTTCACTGATGGCCCCCAGGCCTCGATGCCAGGACGTGCGAGGCGCCCCGTAGGATCTGCTAAGATCCTCGACCGATGAAGGTTCAGGCCGGTCACGTCGCAACCTTGACGTACGACATCACCAACGACCAGGGGGAGATCATCGAGTCGTCTGATCTCTCGGGTCCTGTCTCGTTTCTCGTAGGCAAGGGGGCGATCATCAAGGGCCTCGATAGCCGTATCGTCGGGATGGACGAGGGGGAAGAAGCGCAGTTGACGATCCCGCCCGAGGAGGCTTTTGGGCGCCCAGACGAGGGTCCTACGCGGCCGATCCCTCGCTCGGAGTTCCCGAAAGAAGCCAAGTTGGACAAGGGCCTACGGTTTGAGGCGGGCATGGCCGCCTCGGCGGACCAGACCATCATGCTGGAGGTGGTCAGTAGCGACGATGAGATCGTCACCGTGCGGATGATTCACCCGTTGGCGGGACAGACCATCGGCATGGCGATCAAAGTGCTGTCGGTGCGCGAGGCGACCTCGGCCGAAACGCAGGCGGGGCGCGCGGTTTCCAAGCCGCCACCACCGCCGCCGCCCAAGTCCTGAGTTGCACGCGGCTCAAAACGTCGCGCCAACGTCGAAGACAAACCGTCCGTTGCGGTCGTCGGTCGGTCGAACGTTGCCACCGGGTAGGATCGAGTCTGGGAGCAGCACGGCGTACCCCAGCGAGACGGTCACGATTGAGATGTCCCACTTGATCATGTTGATCCCGACGCTGCGCCGGACATCGCGGGCCGGTCGTACTTGTGACCAGTTCTGGGTCAGTACGCCCAGATCCATGAACACCGAGTGCGCCAGCTTTCCCCCCAAGAAGTTCGAGACCGACACGACCTGCACCGCCACAGTGGCCAGAGCCCGGATGTGTCCGCCCTGGGCGGTCGGGCGTAGCGTCACGGCGCCGTAAGGCCCACGGGTCTCCTCGATATCGACCAACATGGTTTGGGGCTCCATGCCGCGAACGCCGAGGTCCGTCGTGCCGCCGCCAAAGTAGCGCCACACCTCGGGGATTGACGTCGTCGAAGCGCCGGGCAGGTTCGGCAGCGGGATCGCATGTCCGTAGCGCAGGCTGTAGCGCAAGTTGAGGCGGTCATCGGTGCGCGGGATCGGTATGAACTGACGGAAGCTGACTTCGCCCCGGATCCACCAGTCGCGGCCTCCAACCCAGGGCGAGGCGATCATCCCGTCGAAACTCGCGACGATTCCGTCGTTGGGATTGAACGGATTGTCCACGCGTTCCCAAGCCAAGCCAGCAACGCCGCCCGCCGTGACATCCGGCACGATCGCCTCCCCGCGATCGGGTGGTCGGCATGGCTCGGACTCGTTGGCGCTGCACGTCTCGATGGCGCCCAGCGTGGTCTTGGCGACGTCCTTTGAGATGTTAGCGATCTGAACGAGGTAGCCCGCGTAGACGCGTAGCTCGTCGTCGTAGATCCGCGATCGCTCGCGCCGGCCCGCTCGGGCACGCGTGCGCGAGCGATCGAAGTGAAACGGCCAGGCCAGGCGCGCCTGTCCTAGTGCGCTGTCGATCTGGCCACGCGCGGGCGTGACTCGTCGCTGGACCTGGAAGTTGAACTCCGCCGTTGGGTCGAGACCAAAGATCCGGCGATGGACCAATGCCGCGCCTGCACTGCGTTCGTAGCAGCCTTCGCCGTCGCAGATCCGCTCGGTGAGGGTTGGGACCTTCGTGCCGAAGTGACCTTCGAGGGAAAGGTCCCAGCCAAACCCGGCGATGTTGGGAAAACTTGGGCGCAAAAACCCGTAAAACGGGTCGAGGGTCGCGCCACCAAAGCCCCACGCAAGATCGAGCGAGCGGTCCTTGGACTCCGTGATCGCCACCACGTGATTGACCACGCAGGGCCCATCGTCATCAAAACCGCACCCGACCCGATGCTCATCGATGATGACCGACTCGGTCACGCCGATGCCTTCGATGCGGCGGCGGAGTTCCTCGACCTGGGCGGCGTCGTAGGGGTCACCTTCCGCCCAGGGGCGCTCGCGCACCAAGAGTCGCGCTCGGGTCTTGAAATTGCCGCGGATAAAAATCGTGCCGAACTCGCCGTGAGGCCCTTCGTACACGGACAACTCGGTGTCAACGATCGCGACCCTATCGTTGCCGTCGAAACG